>NZ_PPQF01000044.1 GCF_002901865.1 Staphylococcus agnetis | reverse complement strand
TACGATGGTATTCAAGGTATTACTTACGATGGTATTCAAGGTATTACTTACGATGGTATTCAAGGTATTACTTACGATGGTATTCAAGGTATTACTTAGATTATTATTAACTTTCTGCCTAAGATCAGAATCTACAATTAATAAAAATAAACGAATAAGTATAGGAATAAATAGCATAAAAGTAAATTTGTAACATGTAACTTGTTACGCATTTTCGGGTTGCTATGATGATTCCACTAACCATAATTACAACAATAATGCACACGATTGGGCTACTTATTAGAAAATACCCCTATAATACTGTAATATCCCAGAAAAAATAAATGTCACCATGACTAAGTCTAATAAAGAGGGGATTATAATTGGAAATAAATATTTATAGTAATATTTTATGAAAATTATAAATAAAGTTATAAACGGATACGCACAAACAGTTTGAAATAATGGACTATATAAATTATACTAAAAATATGATGAGTAGTCCTAAAAAAAAGACTTTAAGTAAAATGCTAAGTAAATGTATAAGTATAAATGTAAATAATGGACTAAGTATAAAGATATTTAAAGAGCTAAATACTTTAATATTTAAAGTTACGTATAACATCTAAATAATTAATAAAAACACACCTAACGGTATTCGTTGACCAAATGTGGTATTACCTTTATAAGTGTAAATATAAGTATAAATAGACCTGTAAATAGAACTATAAATATTAGAGCTAATAATAACCATTAATATAAAAAGGGGCGATTAGAAATGGCGAACACAAAAACACAAAAACCATTAAGCATTTCAAAGACAAAAAGTGAGAATATCGTAGAGTGGATTGTAAGCGAGGTACATTGGAAATTGCTGGCAGATAATTTAGATAAAAAGAAGTCGACAATTTTTGTATACAAGAAACAAATCAAAGAAATGTCAGAAGAAAAAAGTGCATTTTATGCATTAGGAGAAGTTTTTACGCTTAATCAATTAAATGCTGTTATAGAGCTGTTTAACGACCATGTAGAACACCCTGAAAAGTATGAAAAACCTAAAACTAAGAAAGAAGTTAACATCGAAAAACAAGCCGAAGTTGTGAAAAAACACATGAAAGAAATGAATATGGATTATTTAAAACCTAAAACAGGTGAAAGAGAGAACGAAAAACAAGAAAAATCTGTTGATAACGAAGAGGAAAAACCAGAAAATCTACAAAGTACAAAAGATGTATTAAGAAAGCATGCGAAACAAGCTCAAAAAGCACGTGAAGAAATTAATAAGTTAGCCCCTAATAGTGAAGAGAGAAAGCGTAAAGAAGCAGAGTTTGAGGCGAATCAAGTTGATAGAATCAAAGAGTTTTGGCAAAGTAAGCGAAAAAACAAAGAGGAGTGATCGTATGGAGAAAGTATGGCGATATACGATCGATTTACCGCCAATGGGTACACCTAGACCGAACCATAGGTTTGTAGAGGGCGGTAAGACGATTACTTATTATCCTCAAAAGTATGTAGAATATATGGACGCAGTACAGGAACAGTTAAAGCGTGATAATGCGATAAATGACGATTTTTTTGAGGTTATGAATACTCCGTTAGGAGTTAAAGCAGAAGTTGCATTCTATGTACAAGCCCCTAAATCTCAGAAGAAAATTAAAAATATAATGCGTACTACAGCGCCTGATATAGACAATTTACTCAAAGCAGCAATGGACAGCATATTCAAAGGATTAAAAGTCAAAGATAGCCGAATCACAATGGTATCGATGGCTAAATTTCAAGAGATGGAGAATCCAAGGACAGAAATTGTGCTAAGGGGGATTGAGTAATGGCAAAGACTAATTTAGATAAATTTTTAGTGATTGAAGAGATGATGAATGAAGCTCAGAATTTAATGGAAACGTATTTGGACGCTTTACATGAACGTTATGAGTATATGATTGTGTTAAGAAAAGAATATACGGGGTTATCATCTACATTGGTGAAAGTGCAGCAACGAGTTATTAAGCAAGGAGATAAGCTAGAAATAGACGAAGATGTAAAGAATGTAGCGCGAAGTGCTAGAGAGCGTATAGACGAGTATATAGAAGCTTTAGAAGAAGAATATGACGAAGATAATCAACCGTTGATAAGACAGCTTAAACTAGCACGAGAGCAGTTAGAGGGGAATTTAGACGAAGATAGTATAGGTGAGGCGTGGAGACTCTTAAAAGTGTGTAGAATAAAAGTCGAAGAATTGAATGTGCTGATGGACTTAATAGACGCTATGGAGAGCGGGCAACAAGAGACAAGTGAAAGCATTGTAAAGAAGATAGAGAGACTAAGAAGCGAATATACAGATGGATTTGTACGGTATAGAGAAGCATTAGAACAAGGAGAAGACGTACAAAAAGAAGTTGATGATGTTATCGCTGATTTAGAAGATGGAGGCTATATAAAAGAGTCTGAGATGCTATTAGAAGCACGTCCTAGCATAGTAGAAGATAGAGTTAAAAGACCAGATCCTCAACCGCTTCTAGACCTTTTAACACCGATCAAAAGCGCAGGATTAGAGTATTTTCAAAGCAGAAATAAAAATTCACACTCATACGATTTGAGTGCAGCA
>NZ_PPQF01000043.1 GCF_002901865.1 Staphylococcus agnetis | reverse complement strand
TTTATTTTTTTAAAATAATATATAAAAAGAATCGATTGAGTAAAAATGATTTTACCTAATCGATTCTTTTTTTTGGCTGAGAATTATGTCCCAGCCCCAGTTTATTTTTCCTACATTGTGTTGAGCACGTTATAGTGCCTTAAGTAAGTTTGCCATTTCAATAGCTCCTACAGCTACTTCTGCGCCTTTATTCCCTGCTTTTGTACCAGCGCGTTCAATCGCTTGTTCAATATTTTCAGTCGTTACAACTCCAAATATCACAGGAATACCCGAATCATCACTTGCTTTAGCAATTCCTTTTGCCGCTTCGTTACAAACATAATCGTAATGTGTTGTTGCACCTCTAATCACACAACCTAAAGTAATAATCGCATCATATTTACCTGACTGAGCCATTTTTTTAGCTACTATAGGGAGTTCAAAAGCGCCAGGTACATAAGCAATATCAATATCCGCTTCATTGACTTGATGTCGTATTAGTGCATCATTTGCCCCTTCAACCAGACGACTCGTAATAAAATCATTGAAACGACTCACTACAATTCCAATTTTTAAACCTTCTCCAATTAACTGACCTTCAAATTTCATTTCGATTCCTCCTATATTAAATGTCCCATTTGTGTTTTTTTAACTTCTAAATAATCATGGTTATTCTCATTTTCACATGTGATTAAAGGTACACGCCCAGTTATATCAATGTGATATTTTTTTAATCCCTCAAATTTTTCTGGATTGTTACTTAATAAGTTGACTGAGGACACTCCTAAATGTTTCAACATTTGCGCAGCAATATCATAATCTCTTAAATCCGGTTCAAAACCGAGCGCTTCATTTGCTGTGACTGTGTTGTATCCTTGTTCAATTAATTCGTATGCTTTTAATTTATTCATTAATCCAATGCCTCGACCTTCTTGAGGCAAATATAAAATAATCCCACCATGTTCATGAATATACTGCATGGCTTTTTCAAGTTGTTCACCACAATCACATCGTTCACTATGAAAGATATCACCTGTTGCACATGCTGAATGAATTCGCACGTTCATCTCAGGTTGGATTTCCCCTTTGATAATTGCTAAATGTTCTTGACCATCAAATTCTGATGTGAAGCCAATCATGTCAAACGTGCCATATCGTGTCGGTAACTTCACTTTTGCTTCTTGTTTAATTAATTTACGATTAACTTTGATATAAGACACTAACGCCTCAATCGTAATCATCTTTAATTGGTGTTTTTCTTTAAAATCTTGTAATTGCTCTCCTCGAGCCATTGTGCCGTCTTCATTCATAATTTCACATATGACGCCTGCTGGTTTGGCATTAGTTAATAACGCTAAATCGACAGCCGCTTCTGTATGTCCTCGCCGTGCAAGTACACCGTTGTCTTTAGCAATTAATGGAAAAATGTGACCTGGTTGGTTAAACGTACGTTCATTCATCCCAGCTTGAATGAGTGCACGTGCCGTTTGAGTACGCTCGAAAGCGCTGATTCCCGTTGTTGATGACACATGGTCGATACTTTGCGTAAATGCTGTTTTGTGAGGATCATTATTTTCATAGACCATAGGGTTTAAACCTGCTTGAGTTGCAATCTCTTTCGAAATAGGCGCACAGATCAATCCACGGCCATTTTTGGCCATAAAGTTGATGGTATCGTCTTGCATCCATTCTGTTACTGCAACTAAGTCACCTTCATTTTCACGATTTTCATCATCTAAAACGATAATAGGCTTACCCTTTTTTAATTCTTCTAATGCTAGCGCAATTGAATCAAATTTCATCCTTACCCCTCCATTAAAATCCCGCTTTTAACAAATCATCGATAGCAAGCGTTTTTTTGTTAGTGTTGAGTGCCTGAACATACTTAAACAACATATCCGTTTCTAAATGCACTTCATCACCTTGTTTTTTTTGAGATAACGTTGTTGCTTGACGTGTTTCAGGAATGAGATGAATGTTAAAACTGGATTGATGTTTTTCAAATACAGTTAAACTAATACCATCAACCGCAATTGAACCTTGTTGGATCATTTGAGCCATAATGACTTGAGGCGCCTCGATGGTATAAATCCATTCATTGGCAGACTTTTGTATGTGTAAAATTTTGCCTTTACCATCTACATGACCTTGAACAAAATGTCCTCCAAGTCGTCCTGTAGCAAGTAACGCACGTTCAAGATTCACACGGTCACCAACTTTAAGTTGACCTAAATAGGTTTTATTTTCCGTTCCAAGAATAACGTCCACACTAAAGCTGTGGTCATTATAAGTGGTTACAGTTAAACATGTACCATTCACACTGATCGAGTCACCAATTGACATATCATTTAGAATTTTAGAACATGATATGGTCAGTTGTGTTGTGGGATTTTGTTTGCGGATAGAAAGAATTGTTCCGACCTCTTCAATGATACCTGTGAACATGTTGTCACTTCCTTTTCATGAGTATTTTCACATTAGTATCTATTAATGATGTCTCAACAATTTCAAATTGGTGGGTATCACTAAGCTTAAACACCGATTCGGTTTGATAAAACTGATTTAAGCCTTGTCCACCTATTAATTTCGGGGCTAAATATAAAATAAAATGCGTTATCAATTTAGATGATAAAAATTGAGAGGTAACCTTTGGACCTGCTTCGACAAGAACACGTCCAAATCCTTTTAAATATAAATCTTTTAAAACACTGTCTACATTACAGTTGTCTAAGCATACAACTTCTACATTTGAGCAAGTAGATTGTAATGAATGATTTTCAGTATAAATGATGATAGGTCCATATCCATCATGAAACATGTTGGACTTCCAATCAATTTGACCTGAGCGCGTTAGAATCACTCTAACCGGATGTCGCCCTTCTTCAAGTCGCACTGTTAAGCTTGGATTATCATATTTTAGCGTACCTGAACCTGTAATAATCGCATCATGTTCATGACGCAATTTAAAGACATCTTCCTTTACAGATGGGTTTGTTATCCACTGACTTTCAAAATGATCTGTTGCTTGTTTGCCATCCAAACTCGCGCTTACTTTTACAGTTACGATGGGTCGTTCCAATTGTTTACTTTTGAAAAAAGATGCATATAATTGTTCTGCAACTGGATGCGGACGATAGGTTACTTTAACACCAGCACGTTCCATCATCTGATGACCCGTTGCAGGCAAAGTAATATCACGTGCTGCATAAACGACATGAGAAATCCCTGTATCAATGATACGTTTTGCACATGGAGGCGTTTTTCCAAAATGAGAGCACGGTTCTAAGGAAACATATATTGTTGCCCCTACCACTTGCTCTGGTCCAGCCATGTCTATCGCTTGAATTTCTGCATGACGTTCACCTTGCTTCAAGTGGGCACCTATACCTATAATACGACCATTTTTAACAATGACAGCACCCACTGGTGGATTTAAACCAGTTTGACCCTCCACCATCTGTGCTAATGAAATTGCTTTATCTAAATAATTATTCAATCTTTCACCTCAATAAAAAAACCACTCGATTGTCGATTCGAGTGGAAGGTAATATGAAAAATAGACATCACAAAATAAACCGATGTTCTATAAATTTTTCATCAGCAAATAAACATAAACATGTTATGTTTGTTAGCGTTATTCTTCCTCCCATCCAGACTTTCACTGTCGGCTCTAGATTTGCACTAGATCAGCCATAGTTAAATAACTATGGGTCGCAGGCTTAATTTTACTGCCGGTTGGGAATTTCACCCAGCCCCGAAAGAATAAAATATGAAATTGTAATGAGATAAAAAGATACTCAAGTACTTATAAAAGCACTTGAGTCTATATTAGCTTAACATATTTTATTTTACAATCATTTGATTCATAAAGTGGCGTGTTTTTACTCTTTCTTTTTCTTATGTTTCTTTTTCTTCTTATGTTTTTTCTTATGTTTTTTCTTATGTTTCTTTTTCTTATCTTCTTTTTCTTTTTTTATTTTTTTATTTTTCTTATCGTCTTTATGTTTTGGCTTTTGTGATACATCGACTTTTTCTTGAAGTTCTTTAAAAGCGGTATCTGAATTTTCCGTTGCGTTGACATTTTGTTTGGAGTGCGGTGAATGGTTTACATAATCATCTTGATTCGTCATAGCACGTTTTTCTAAAGTATCGTACAAATTTTGAACCGACCGCACTGCTTGTTGAACGATTGAAGGAATACCATTACGATAATAGTTTACGCCATTTGTTATTTGTCCAATTGCTCTTAAGTTATTTAAAGTACCATATAACGGACTAATCACTTCATTTGTTGCAGGAACGATTTGTATACCTCCCATTGGATGCGATTGAATGATTTGTCGATTAGCGATATCTAATAATAATGCGTCATCATCATCTAATTGAGATAAATGTTTTTTTGCACCAGTTGCATTAATGACAACCTCTGCTTTTAGCACTTCATCTTGATTTTTAAACTTTAGTCTAAATTTACCGTAATAATGACGTAAATCTACTAAACCTGAATAGATTTGAATTTGGCCGGATTTAATGTTTTCTAACACTAACTGCGCAGTTTCTCGAGGCATCGGGTTTGAGTTTTCAACGATATAACGTTGATATTTACGAATAAATTGTTCTTGATCATCACGACTAAAACTATTCCAAATCCAATCCATATTTTCTTTGATGACTTCAAGTAAACTTTGAAATTTACCAAGTTCTTGAGGGTGATTCAAATCATAAGTTAAATCACGAATCGCATCGTATTTACGTCGCTTAAGCAGCCTTTGTAAAGGGATATTTAACGCTTCACATTCTTTTTTAAATAAAGCAATCGCTTCATCTAATGGAACACAGCCCATATGTTTTTGTTTTAACGTATCAAATTGTGCATGCGTCAAATACTTTAATGTGATATCAATCATTTCGCCACGAACGCTAGGCATTTTACCACTTCGACTGGCTACAATGATCGGTTTATTTTGGTGATGTTTAACAGTATGGCGTATGACATCTAAACTTGCTAAACCGCTACCTATAATCACAATTCGATCTGTATCTTTGACATTATCCAATGTACGATTTGCGGGATAAGGTGAATGAATATAATTTTTAGTGCCTTTGAGATGATATGGATCGTTATAACTTAAAGTACCAATCGTTAAAAAGACATAATCATATTTTTTACATGTTGTTTCATCATTTTTAGTACAAATATGAATGGTTCTTGGTATGATGGCATCATTTGCTTCCTCAATATACATTTGAGTTACTTCATTCGTGATGATATTAATATTTTGAAAAGAGGAATGAAAGGTCTCAAGTTGGTCTTTCATATAATGACCAAATACAAACCTTGGTAAATAATCAGCATTTCCATACTGATATTCATCATGTGCTTCATACCACTCTTTAAATTCATGAATGTTATCTTGATTTAAAGAAATCATAGAGGTAGGTACATTAGTAAGTAAATCTTCACTATCGTCTTGAAACGGTTTTCCTTGTCCCATATTTTTATCATTATCATAAACGTCAACTTCCAACTGATTAAACTTTTCAAACTTCACTAAATGCCGTAATACACTCACGCCAGCTGTACCCATACCAATAATAGCGACTCTCATTTTAATCACCCTTTCTCCAAGTTTTCTTTTAATTCTACCCTAATCTTCCTCAGATTAATAATAATCAAATGAATTTTTACTATTGAAATTCTATGTTAAAATAAATGAACTTATACCACATTATCTTAGAGGTGATTCACTTGCTAAAAAAGTGTTTTAAATTATTAATTCTCGTAGTAGTGTTTTTCTTTTATTTTGGAAAGAACAATAAAGCCGAATAATATGTCACGTATAACAACATGTGTAAAATTTATGTGCTGTTTTAACTTTAATCCATATAAAAAACCGACCTTCAAATGTTGAAAGTCGGTTTGTTATTATTCGTGATTTTTACCATCTTGGTGTTTCTTATCGTCTTTGTAGACATACCAATTAAAGTATTTCCCCTCAGTCTTCATATCTTTATAGAAATCAGCCATAATTGTTGCGTTACTCTTCGCCCAATTGATATCTGTAGCATATTGATGCTCACCTGGGTTTTTAGGATTCCAACGCATACTGTATAGTGTGTTTTGTTCAGGGTTTTTTAGATAATGATCATGAATGAATTCTGCCCCACCATAAATGGCTTTTTCAGGTGTGTCCCATCCTTTTTTCTTAGCATATTCTGCACCTGTTTTTATTGGATCTTCATCAAGCGCACCTACACCATAGAAGTTATAATATTTTTTACCATCTATCTCTACACCATTCGAAAGTTCTGATGCAACAGAACCCGTTTCAAGTAAGGCATGAGATATTAAGTATACTTCATTCACTTGTTTCGCTTTTGCGGCATTTAGAAAATCTTCTGTATGATTGAGCAATGTAGGATGATTAATTAACATTCTTTTAATACGATTATCATCAATACCTTGATACTTAGACAAATCTAAAAACTGATACTTTTGTTTTTTATCATCCATAAACCTTGAACTATCCATTGCTTCTCGAATTTCAGTTGGAGAAGCATCACGCCAATTCGTGTGTTCTTTATTAGAAACTTGTTGACTTGTATAATTATCAATTTGTTTTTTTGCAGCCTGATCAAGTGTCACATTTAATTTTTCGACACGTTCTACTTGCTTCACTGATTTAAAGAAAATTTGGTCTTTGATCATTGAAAAAAATAAAAACCCTGCAATTGCCGCTACAATGAGTAACACGATTACAGAAATCAATGAACCTTGTTTGTGCTTTCTCATAAACACACCTCTTCATTATGTTGTTTCAATGGAATAAATCATTCATCTTTTAAACGTTCACGCTTGAATACAAATTTTACCACCAATAGCGAACGAACACAATTGAAGTTACATCTTGTCATGAATTCATAAAAGAAAAGTAATGAATATGTAAAGAAATTCATTACTTTTCGTGTGGGTTATAATCCATCATAATAAAACTTGCTGCTTGAGAGCGATTTTTATAATAGTACTTCGTCAAATCAATCGCACCTTCTATATCACCATCACGATACATCATTTCTTTCGTCATATTATTAATCATAACGAAATTAGCGCGATCACGAATGACATCTAAATCATCATTGCGTGCAAAGAAATGTTCTAAGTTTAAATGTTCGTAGTCCATAGATTCCTCCACTTTGTCTTTTTTAATAAAATGACGTCGTAAAACGGACAAACATAACGCTTTATATCAAAAATTTAACATAACCATTGTTTTAGTGTTGAATTTAATCTAAAAATATCATAAAAATGCACGTGCCTCAATCATTTTAAACCGATATGACTATATATGACCGGTCAATATATATTTT
>NZ_PPQF01000042.1 GCF_002901865.1 Staphylococcus agnetis | reverse complement strand
AGAGGGGATATTATATTTAGCTGCAATTGAACTCATGGATTTTCCGCTAACTAAATGTTCTTCAATAACCTTTTTTTTAAACTCTGCCGTATAAGTATGGTTTGTTCTCCGAATTAACAAAGAGTCTACACCATGATTAATATATTTATTATAAGCATGCGATAATACAGATTTATCGATATCTAGATTGAGCTTTTCGATAATAGCTTGAAAGGAATATCCTTTTTCATATAAACGAAAGATTTGGTGATATTGCTCAAGTGTTAGTTTACTTTTCCTCATACAAAAACTCCCTATAAAGTTTTCACTTTTTAAGTGTCTACTTTATAGGGAGCATATCATTCATCACGAGATGAATTTTGATGGCTTTTGATTGGTAGAGAGAAAGTCCTCATCATGTGTTTCAATTGTTATAGATTCTTGTAAACGACAAAACGGGGATGCGTCATAGCACACCTATTAATTAAAAATAAGCCAACAAAATTCATTGATACATGAACTTTGTTAGCTATTATTTATCTTTATAAATCGATTTCGTCTTAGTGATGGACACTATGATGAATTGTGATTGATCCCTTAGCCGAGACTTCTGAGGCATGTAGCCGCAACCGAAAATCCATTTTGAGAGCAAAAATCTAAGACTAATGGCTTTTACAATATATAAGGCAGTAGCTGATTGGATTGCGTATGCGCTTAAAAGCTTGGCTATTGACCACCTATTCACGCATGTTCATAGGTGTACTGAAGACGTAATTCATTTCATTCCTAACGTCTTCATGCACCGGCGGGCATTACAACGAAATCAATTAGATTTCTTTAATGCTCCCTAGTTGAGGTAAGGCGCCTAGAAAAGCGAGGCGTTAGGGACGATTATAGGTTTAATGATTTATATCCCAGCTCCTATTAAATCTACCATCTCATTACCATACTTGAGTGATTTCAAGTGTTTACGATGCAAAGAGTTGTTGAAAGAGAAAGTAGATACTTGTAAAGTTTAAAATGATCCAAATACTTGAATAAAATAAGGTAGGAATGTGTGTGAGAGCACTCAATGCACTTCCATCCCATGAAGGTCTAGGTCTAGTGAAGGTTAATTGGGCAATCGTCACGGTTGATTGCAACACTTCACCAAGTAATGTGCCTAAAATAAAATGATAGATAAGCATATAAATGTATGAGTAATTCGTTAGATTTTCAGATTGTACACCTAAATAAATTGTTAAAGTAAGTATTAATATAATGAAGATAGGTGTGATTTTACGAGAAGTAACGACCGTAAAATATAAAAATATTAGGACATAAAATAAGATGAATAATGCGCCATATCCTTTACTTTGCATAATGAGGCCTACACTCAACATAAAAGGAGGCATAATATAGCCACCTAAAGTAGTCCAAATTTGTCCTAAGCGGTTTCGTGATTTTGTAATCGCATAGCCTTGTTGTCCTGTTGTAAGTCGTTCACTTCTTTTAACAACAACGACAAAATCAACGGCACGTCCACCACTTAATCGATTGAACAATACATGCCCGAATTCATGCGTAAGCACTGGAATATAATTTAATACAATGTCTAATAATGAAAAAATAGGGCGACGTTGATAGTAATGGCTTACCACGTAGAGGGTGGTAATAAATAATAAAAGCATAATGGAAATCGGAACAGGAGAAATGAGCCATGATTGATCCATCATAAATGTAATCCTTTCTGAATGTAATTGGGTTTATTATACGTGATTGTTCCGGGCCTTGACTATAGACTTTAGACGTATATCTCCATGGGTTGGCAATCTTAAAGATGTACACGTATGTTTACTAAAATGAGTTGTGTCCATTTTAACATAGGAGTATAAAGAGAGGATGAGTGAATAAAAATAAATGATGGGCATAAGCATAAAATTTTTATCAATTAAGCATTAAATCTAGTTATAACTATGTAAAAAAGATGATTTAGTTTTAATAATGCATCAATAAAAATGGTATGATTGAATATCATTATAACAATAGGAACATATCATGCTTGTACTGGAGTCAACTACAAAAAGATTCAATCGGCACCTATACGAGCGTTACACATGATGGGACACTTCAATAGACGGTGAATCTTAAAATTATGGCGTTATTGTGAATTAGGATAAACATTGCCCTCATACTTTGGTATTAATTATGTTTAATTAACTTGATTTAGGTGTAAAATGTGTTAAAGTTACATAAATGATATGTAAATCTTATGTAAAATATAAGGGAATGAAGGTGAGACTATGGCAAAAGTGTTGCCAGAGATAAAAAGTGAGCGCTCTTTTCCTAGTCATGACGTAGTTAGCAAACCGGATTCTTATGCACTTGAAAAAAAACATGCTCAAGTTCAAGTGTTGGATGTTAAGTTTGATAACGTTACATTACTAGATATGCGTGAACATATTATGCGTTATATGCACACAGACACAGCACACAATTTATTCGTTGTGACCGCAAATCCTGAAATAGTTCACTATGCATCAGAAGAACCATTGTACCAAAACATTATTACGAAAGCGGATTATATTATTCCAGATGGCACAGGCATTGTGAAAGCAGCGAGAATTTTAGGCCAACCTTTACAAGAACGTGTACCTGGTATTGAAGTGATGGAACAATGTTTAGATATTGCTGATATTGAGAAACGCAAAGTATTTTTACTCGGAGCAACGTCTCCTGTAGTTGAGAAAGCGGCGCGTCGTATTAAAAAGCAATATCCTAATTTAATCATTCAAACGCATCATGGTTTTATTGACATTACTGATCCTAAAGTTGTTGAAGTCATCCGTGACTTTAATCCAGACTTTATATTTGTTGGAATGGGTTATCCTAAACAAGAACAATGGATTCAACATCATCGTCATCATTTTGATCACACGATGATGATGGGTGTTGGTGGCTCTATAGATGTTTTCAGTGGTGAAGTGAAACGTGCCCCATATATGTGGCGTGCGCTCAATTTAGAGTGGGTATATAGAGGCATTACCGATATTAAACGTATTCATCGTTTTAAACGTATTCCGAAGTTTATTCTTGCTGTGTATAAACAAAAGTATTTTAAAAATTAAAAAGGCGTATTTCCAATATACTAATGGAAATACGTCTTTTCTATTGTATAATCAATCAATGTTACTTGATTTCAAAACGATCTGCATCTAATTGTTCTCTAAATGCTTTTTGATCAGCGACTGATTTTTTCTTAAAATCTTTTAAAAAGGCTTCGTATTTTGGAAGAATTTCATCAACAGGTCCAAAATCTTTAAGGCGTCCAGCTTCAATCCATGCGATTTTAGTACAAAATTCGCGAACTTGTCGTAAGTTATGACTAACAAAGAAGATTGTTTTTTCGGCTTCTTTAAATTCATATATCTTTTTTAAGCTTTTTTGAGTAAATGTTTGATCACCAACGGATAGAGCTTCATCGATGACTAATATTTCAGGGTTGATCGTAACGCTAATCGAAAAACCTAGCTTCGAACGCATCCCACTAGAGTATTTCTTAACAGGTTGGTAAATAAATTCACCTAATTCACTAAATTCTACGATTTGAGGTGTGAGTGCTTTTATTTCGTGTTTGTTAAATCCCATGCACAACATTTTGAACTCAATGTTTTCCATACCTGTCAAATTGCCATTCAAACCAGCATTAATCGCAATAACACTGACGTCACCTGCTTTATCAATGTGTCCGTGAGTAGGTGTAAGGGAGCCCCCAATCATATTACTTAACGTTGATTTTCCAGATCCGTTAATACCTACAAGACCAATGACATCACCCGCATAGGCTTGTATGGATACATCTTTTAATGCATAAAAGGTCTTATTTTTATGTTTTGGCCAAATGGCGTCCTTAATACGTTCTTTATTATTACGATAGATACGGTATTCTTTTGTAACATGGTCGATGTTTACCGTTGGCTTCATTATTCAACATTCCTAACTTAAAAAGTGTGTTACGTGAAAGATTATATTTCATTCGTGCCTCATTTGTAGAGTCGTGGTAGAGTAGTAGTATAGATATAAATTATCTATGATAAATCGTTTGTTTTGATTATAAACGTATCAAATGAAGTTACAGATTTTAAAATCTTTCATTTTTGACTTTCATCAATCAATCACTTTAGATTATAATCATATTACTAAGTAGTTGTTAATTTTGTAAAGCTATTGTAAATTATTTAAGGATACAATGTATTAATTTTACTTAATGCAATGAACTATTTCAATTAAAGGATATGCGATATACGCGAGTCGGTCAAACTTTAAATAAATTGGGAGTTATTTTTAGTTTGTGAGATATCAATAGATTGTCGCATGTGAAAGCGTGGTCAGTTATGAAATCTGTTTTAACCGTGCTAAAAGAGCACGTGAGAAGCTTCTATCTCATACAACGTTTAGCACAGTTCCAATTGAAAATAACCAACCATAATAACTATCTTGGGTTAGCTTGGGAAATTATTAATCCAGTGATTCAAATTTTAGTGTATTGGTTTGTTTTTGGTTTTGGAATTCGAAGTAACCATCCTATTGATGGTGTGCCGTTTATCTATTGGTTACTCGTTGGTATTAGCATGTGGTTCTTCATCAACCAAGGGATTTTAGAAGGGACAAAATCTATTACGATGAAGTACGGACAAGTGGCGAAAATGAATTTTCCACTTTCAATCATTCCAACGTATATTGTAACGAGTAAATTATACGGTCATCTTGTGCTTGTATTGGCGATAGTTGGACTTTGTACGATTGTAGGGCTTCCGCCTTCAATTCATATTATACAATTAGTCTTATTTATTCCGTTAGCGTACTTTATCACAATGTCAATTTCATTGCTAACGTCAACGTTAGGTGTACTTGTACGTGATACGCAAATGGCGATGCAAGCTTTATTAAGGGTTCTTTTCTATGCATCACCGATTCTTTGGGTACCTAAACCAGGATCGTTGCCGGAAAAGATTATGATGTTTAATCCAATTTATTTTATTGCGGAAAGTTATCGTGCGGCGATATTGTTTAAAGAATGGTACTTTATCACGCATTGGGAACTCGCTTTATATAATGTTTTAGTTGCAGGTGTATTCTTTGTAATTGGGTCGATGTTGCATATGCGCTACAGAGATCACTTTGCAGATTTTATGTAATACAATCAAAGAATGAGCGGTTAACGAATCCATCTAATGATTCGTTGCTGACGGTGGTGGCTTGGTGCTAAGTATGCAATGATATACTTTTGTCCAGTCATTCAATGTCAATATTCTATGAAGCTGGCGCGCGAGTGGTCCAGCTTTTTTTATAAACAACATATATAAGGCGGTGTTTTGTAATGGTACGATATTGGCTTAAAGAGATGTACATCATAATGATTAAGTTTTTGATGGCTTTTTTTCAAAAACGTGGCGTGGATGCCAATCATATCGTAGTTATAATGAATTTTAAGGAAGACATGTATCCGATTATAAATAAGTTGAATGAACGTGGATTTCGCGTCACCGTTTTTGCGAAGCGGGAACATCTTAAAGCAGTGAGAGCTTTGAAGGAAGTCTCTAGTTATGAATTTCATCAGTTTAATGTATTGAGACTTCTATTTATGATGGCAAGTGCAAAAGTGATATTTGTCGATAATTTGCATCTCTTGATGGCAGGATTTAAGAAGAAAAAAGGTCAGACGGTTATCCAAACGTGGCATGCGGCAGGTGCCCTAAAGAAGTTTGGTTTTGAAGATCGTTCGGTAGATCATGAGCATGACAAATTAGTCAGGCAATACGAAAACGTTTATAATGCAACGGATAAATATTTAGTAGGTTGCCAACAAATGGCGACATGTTTTCAAAATGCATTCAATGCGCATTACGAACAATTGGTTAATTTTGGTGTACCGAGGCTCTCGCGTTATTTTTCTTTAGACCTAGATGCGCTAAAGGTAGAGCTTAAGGAGAAACATGGATTAGACGGGAAAATTGCGGTATATTTACCGACCTATCGTGAAGAGGGGATGACGAACCGTACCTTAAATAAAGAAGCGTTCGAGGCAGCATTACCTGACTATACATTAATTTCGCGTTACCATCCATCCGTCAACGTTGCGTCAGAGCATTATGGATTATCTGTATTTGAATTAATTGTACTGGCGGATGTCATTATTTCTGATTATAGCTCATTACCTATTGAGGCAAGCTTAATTCAAAAACCGACATTATATTATGTTTATGATGAACAAGAATATGAAAAAGCACGTGGGTTGAATGCTTATTTTTATGATATCCCTACAGATTATAAAGTGTATCGTGAAGCGGATATTTATCAACGTTTAAAACAACATGAATTAAAACCACTATTTGAAGATTGGCATACGTATAATAAGCAATCTACTTTAAATCAAATCGCTATATATGTAGATCGTCTTACTAAAATATAAATTATAAGGTTATAGCGAAATTATTTAGTATTGTCTTTATTAAGGATTTTAAATTGTGTCTCGCTTTGACGCATGCTATACTCTTATTATATGTTAAGGCGAGATTAAAAATATTAAGGAGGCGTAAATGTGAAACGTGTCATAACTTATGGAACGTACGATCTTTTACATTACGGTCATATCGAATTATTACGCCGTGCAAGAGAAATGGGAGATTACCTTGTCGTTGCATTATCTAGCGACGAATTTAATCGTATTAAAAATAAAAAGTCTTACTATAATTTTGAACAACGTAAAATGATGTTAGAATCAATTCGATATGTGGATTTAGTTATTCCAGAACATGATTGGGGTCAAAAAGAGTCTGATGTAGAAAAGTATGAGATTGATACTTTTGTGATGGGTCATGATTGGGAAGGCGAATTCGACTTCTTAAAAGATAAATGTGAAGTGATATATCTTAAACGTACTGAAGGTATTTCAACAACGCAAATTAAAAAAGAATTATACGGTAAAGACGCAAAATAAGGGAAAGTTGCTCAAGCAACTTTCCCTTATTTTATAATTTTATCGTCGTTTAATTGTTAAAAATAATAAGTAATAAATGATAACGGATAAGAAGCCAATTAAAAAGATAAATCCTAAAGATGTTAATATTG
Organism: Staphylococcus agnetis; assembly: GCF_002901865.1. Taxonomy (GTDB): domain Bacteria; phylum Bacillota; class Bacilli; order Staphylococcales; family Staphylococcaceae; genus Staphylococcus; species Staphylococcus agnetis. The sequence continues at coordinate 64,387 of NZ_PPQF01000042.1, read as the reverse complement.
GGTGATCTTTCCAAGAACTGACAACAAATGATTTGGATTGATACACAATAGGTTTTTCAACTTCAACTTTTGGAGGACCATAAGCTTTAGAAATAAACTGACGTTTGTAATTAAGATGAACTTCACCGTTTTCAATGACAAATTGATAAGGTTTGGTCATTGATTTTGGCACAACATCATATAAATCTTGAGTAACATAATACGTCTTACCATTGATCTTATGTTCTCCTTTAGATAAGATTTTACGGTAATCGTATTGATAAAATGCAACATTAATTGTACTTGCACTCATCATATTTCGTTCTTTCTCGCCACCCAAATTTTTATAATCTCCAGCACCCATAATGACATGGAAAATTCGAAACTTTCCACGTTTTGTCGTTAAAGTATTATTATAATCAGCAAGATCACTTGAACCTGTTTTAAGGCCGTCGGTACCTTGTAAACTCATGTTTCCGCCTTCAAGCAGGTCATTAAATGTATAATATGTAACACCGTGCTGAGTAGGAGCGATTTGTTTTGTGAAATCTAATATCTTCGGTGTGTCTTGCACCGTATGTTGAGCTAATATCGCATAATCACGGGGCGATGAAACAGATGAGGTTTCATTTTTATATTTTTGTGGCACAAATTCTTGCAAACGAAAATTTTCAGCACCTGTTGGATTGACATAATGCGTTTGAGCCATGCCTAAATCTTTTGCGGTTTGATTCATATCATCGACAAATTTAGATGTGGAACCTGATACTTTTTGAGCTAATATTAAGGAAGCAGCATTACTAGAAGCGGAAACTGTGATTTGAAGTAATTCTGCAATTGTATAAGTTTCTCCTGGATAAAGCTTTGTATTGCTCAATTCAGGTAATGTAGACATTCTATAATGCTGATCTGTAATTTTAACCGTATCATTAAGGTTTAAGTCACCTGATTTAACGGCTTTTAATGTCAGATACATGGTCATTAATTTTGTCATAGAAGCAGGGTACCACTTCTGTTTATCTTGGTATTGATAAAGAATTTGGCCCGTTTCACTTATATTGACAAGGCCTTCAGGTTGAAATCCATAACCAACGCCATAGCCGTTTTGATTTGCGATATCAACAGGTGTTGCTGTATTCGCTTTAGTAAAAGGTGTTATAATAGTTGTAGCGAAGAATACAACTAAAATACTCAGAATTACTTTTTTCATATGCACTCCTTCAAAAATGATAAAACTTTTTTGTTTGGAACAACCGAAATTCTATTTTACCACAGTTTTTTTGTGAGATGTATGCGTCTTGCGATGGAACATAAAAATTATTGTGTTGAATGAACAGTGTATATGTTAAATAAGACGTCCTGAAGTATGACGTCGGTGTGAGGGAAGACTCCCTTCACGACAATAATCAATAAAGAGGTAACCATTTATGAAAAAAGAGAATCCACTTATTTACTTATTAAAAAAAATATCATGGCCAGTGGGTTTGATTATTGTTGCAGTTTTAATCGCATCTTTAGGGAGTTTAACAGGGTTATTGGTGCCTTTATTTACGGGGCAACTTGTTGATAAGTTTACATTAACTTCAATTAATCCAACATTTATTATGATTATTGTTGGGGTATTTTTAGTCAATGCGATACTCAGTGGACTTGGTTATTATTTATTAAATAAAATTGGTGAAAAAGTCATTTATGCGATTCGCTCCGTTTTATGGCGTCATATCATTCATTTAAAAATGCCTTTCTTTGATAAAAACGAAAGTGGTCAATTGATGAGCCGATTAACTGATGATACGAAAGTAATCAATGACTTTATATCTCAAAAACTACCAGGTTTCTTTCCATCCGTAATTACGGTCATCGGTTCTTTAATAATGTTGTTTATATTAGATTGGCAAATGACATTATTAACGTTTATTACCATTCCTATATTTGCAATCATTATTACACCACTTGGTAAAATTATGCAAAAAATATCGACGAATACGCAAAATGAGATTGCAAATTTCAGCGGACTACTTGGACGGGTTTTAACAGAAATGAGACTTGTAAAAGTGTCGAATACGGAACATATTGAACTTGAAAAAGCGCGCTATAACTTAGATGAAATCTATAAACTTGGTTTAAAGCAAGCCAAAATTGCCGCAGTGATTCAACCTATTTCTGGCATTATTATGCTGATTACAATTGGTATGATTCTAGGGTTTGGTGGGTTGCGTATATCTTCTGGTGCGATATCAGCCGGAACACTTGTTGCGATGATATTCTACGTACTGAATTTATCAATACCGCTTATTAATTTATCTACATTAGTAACGGATTACAAAAAAGCGGTCGGTGCAAGTAGTCGGATTTATGAAATTTTACATGAACCACTTGAACCTATAGAGCTTAAAAATACCAATCATCTATTAAACCACGGAGATTTAACGTTTAACAACGTGTCTTTTAAATATGACGTTAAGCCGATATTACAAGATGTATCATTTACCATTCGTCGTGGTGCAGTGACAGCATTTGTTGGGCCATCTGGGTCAGGAAAAAGTACAATTTTCAGTTTGATTGAACGTATGTATGAAATCGAATCAGGAGATATTCAATATCATCAACAATCAATTTATGACATTAGTTTAAGTGATTGGAGACGTAAAATCGGTTATGTGATGCAAAGTAACGCGATGATGAATGGTACAATACGAGATAATATTTTATACGGTATTGAGCGAGAAGTGTCACAAGAGGAATTGGAGTATTATGCACGTCTTGCGAATTGTCATGATTTTATTCAAACATTTGAAGATGGATATGACACGATTGTAGGTGAGCGAGGATTGAAGCTTTCCGGAGGTCAACGTCAACGTATTGATATTGCGCGTAGCTTTATTAAAGATCCTGATATTTTATTACTAGATGAAGCAACTGCCAATTTAGATAGTGAAAGTGAACGTAAAATTCAAGAAGCGTTAGATGTTTTAATGGAAAATCGAACAACTATTGTCATCGCACATCGACTTTCAACGATTAAAAAAGCAGAACAAATTATTTTCTTAGATCAAGGTCGTGTGACTGGAACAGGTAAACATGGGGAGTTAATGCAATCTCATGAAATGTATCAACATTTCGTAGAAACACAAAACTTAACAACATCATAATAAGGTGGCCAAGACATGTTGAAGCAAAAATTGACATCAACGTGTACAAGGCCACCTTGTTTTTATTTTATATTAGGTTTAGAAATTGTATGAGAGGTACAACCATCGTTGACGTCACAAGCACTACATTGTCCTTGTTTAGACTTTCGCATGTAACGCCGTAATACAAAAGCAACGTAACTGACAATGATTAAAACGAATACAATATTGATTAATAAAGTCATCTCATCACTCCTATAGCATTAAGCTACCAATTTGATAAATTACTAGAGATAGTAAGTATGCAACTGTAATTGGATAAGCCACTGCGAGTAATGTCCATTTCCATGATGTTGTTTCTTTGCGTATCGCTGCAACAGTTGCTAAGCATGGTGTGTACAACAAGATAAATACCATAAAACTATAAGCGGACAACGCTGTGAAATGCGTAGAAACCATAGATACTAACGCATCGTCATTAACCGCATAAATGATCGCCATCGCACTGACAATAACTTCCTTTGCTAAAAATCCGGGAATTAAAGTAGCTGCGGCTTGCCAACTATCAAAGCCAACAGGTGACAAGATTGGTGCAATCGCTGAACCAATGACATGTAAAAAACTTTCATGTGCTTGAACATTAATACCATGAGGTCCAGCATAGTTTAATAACCAAATTATCACTGAACCCGCAAAAATAAATGTGCCTGCTTTTTTGACAAAACCTTTTCCTTTTTCCCAAGTACTACGCCATAACGTTTTTATAGAAGGAAGGCGATAGGGTGGAAGTTCAACGACAAAAATGGAGGTATCTTTTTTTAGAACAGTCTTAGTTAAAATGTAACTCATTACTAAAGCAGCTACGATACCTAACACGTAAAGACTTAATACGACAAGTGCTTGATGTTGTGCAAAAAATACGGCAACGAAAAGGCCATAAACAGGTAAGCGGGCAGAACAAGACATAAATGGTGTGATTAAAATTGTAGTTAATCGTTCTTTTTCCTCTTCTATACTACGTGCGGCCATAATCCCTGGTACATTACAACCAAAACCAATAATCATTGGGATAAAGGACTTTCCATTTAAGCCAAAATTTTCCATTATTCTATCCATAATGACCGCAATACGTGCCATATAACCAGAGTCTTCTAATAAAGAAATGAAGAAAAATAGCACTAAAATTTGAGGAACGAATACTAATACGCCACCAACACCAGCTATAATACCATCTGTGACTAATGCTTGAATAGGCGGATAAATGCCCAACATCGTCATTATTTTTATGGCAAAGTCAGTGAGTGTGCCACCGAAAAATGCATCAAGTTGATCAGATAGTGGTGTTCCTACCCAAGTAAAAGTAATTTGAAAAATTAGCCACATTAAACATAAAAATATAGGGATACCCAAAATTTTATGCGTTAAAAGCGCATCGACACGTTCTGTAAGATGATGCTGTGGTGTTGAGGGATACGTGACCACATCATCTAATAAACGATTGATATAATGTTGGCGTTGCGTAATAATTTCTTGTTCAAGATCGACATCTTGTGTAGCTTTAAAAGCTTGAATACATGCATCTATTTTCTCTTGGGTGATTGAATCTAAAGAAGTTTTAATCGTTGGATTATCTAAGATGTATTGAATGGCGACGAAGCGATGATGTTTTTGATGTAATACGTAGTTTTCTGGAATGTGTTGTTTTATTTCAGTAATCAATTGCTCAATTGGTGTACCATAATGAATCATTAATGGGCGTTGAGGCGTTAAATGATAATCAGTTAATGCGTTTAACATGTCTGTGCTGCCTTTTCCAGTCCGCGCAATCACAGGAATAATAGGGACGTGTAATTTACGCATAAGTGCCTCATAATCAATTTTAATACCTCTTTGACTTGCCACATCTATCATATTGAGTCCTATTAATAATGGTGCTCCGTATTCTAATAATTGAATGGTTAAATTAAAATTACGTTTAATTTGAGCAGCATCGATAATATTAATCATGCCATCAAATTGATCGTGAATGAGGTAATCTGTAACGACAGTTTCATCACGAGAAATAGGGACTAAATCGTAAATACCAGGAAGATCAATTAATTGTCCTGTGTGCGATTTAAGTTGCCCGACCTTTTTATCTACAGTAACGCCACTCCAGTTACCCACATAGTCATATGAACCCGTTAGTGCATTAAAAAGGGAAGTTTTACCGACATTTGGATTTCCTAAAATACAATAAGCGTTACTCATGACAATGCTCCAAACCAATTTTACATGCGTCACAATAACGTATTGAAATATGTTGACCATTAATATTGATTGTACAAGGGCCTTTAAACAACCCTTTTTGTTGCACTTGTAATTGACACCCTTCAATGCATCCGAGTGCACGTAAGCGATGTTTTAAGTTGATATTATTCATCTCCAAAGTCGTAACGACATAATTCACTCCGAGTTGAGCCTCAGCAACATATGTCATGCAAACCACCCACTTTTAAATGTTAATGATAATCATTTTCATTGAAGATTATAAACGCTTTAACACTTTTTCACAATAACTTTTTTGTGGAAAATACGTGACATTAAACATTTTATGCATTTGACCGATAAAGTAAAAATGATTAATCAAATACAGTTTGTATCACAAAATATGGCGTGTAAGGACAATTAAAAAGATATTCTCACCAACAATCGTGCGTGGTATACTTAAAGTGTTGAAATCAGAGAAAGGATAGGGTTTAAACCTATGTATTTAATTATTAACATAATTGGGTTGTTAGCTTTTATAGGCGTTGCAGCATTGTTTTCACGAGATCGTAAAAATATTCAATGGGGATCAATTGGGATATTAGTGCTATTAAACTTGTTTCTTGCATGGTTCTTTGTATACTTTCCAGCAGGTACAAAAGTTGTTGAAATGGCAGCTGCAGGTATTTCCTGGGTAATTGATGCCGCATTCTCAGGCGTTGGTTTCGCGTTCAAGAGTTGGACAACGAATAAACAAATGGACATGGCGGTCGCAGCTTTGTTCCCGATTTTATTAGTTGTACCATTGTTTGATGTTTTAATGTATTTACGTATTTTACCGTTCTTTATGCGTGGTGTCGGTTGGGTGCTCGCTAAAATTACACGTCAACCGAAGTTTGAAGCATTTTTTGGAATTGAAATGATGTTTTTAGGAAATACAGAAGCCATTGCTGTTTCAAGTGAACAAGTGAAACGCATTAATGATGCACGTGTACTTACGATTGCAATGATGTCAATGAGCTCCGTTTCAGGTGCAATTGTTGGTGCTTACGTGACGATGTTACCTGGCGAACTTGTATTAACAGCTATTCCGCTCAATATTATTAATGCGATGATTGTCGCTTCTATTTTAAATCCAGTACGTATTGATGTAGAAGAAGATGTGATTTATGAACTGAGAACAAACGAAAAGCGTCAACCGTTTTTCTCATTTTTAGGTGATTCAGTATTAAATGCTGGGAAACTTGTCTTAATAATTATTGCTTTTGTTATAAGTTTTGTAGCTTTAGCTGAATTGGCAGACCGTCTTATTAATCTTATTTCAGGAGGCATCGCATCGCTATTCCACGTTAAAGGTAGCATCGGTTTAGACCAAATTTTAGGGGTATTTATGTATCCATTCGCACTACTGTTAGGTCTACCTTTTAATGAAGCGTGGGATGTGGCACAACAAATGGCTAAAAAAATCGTGACGAATGAGTTTGTTGTTATGGGTGAAATCATGGGCGATGTGCAACATTACGATCCACATCGTCGTGCAATTATTACAACATTCTTAATTTCATTTGCAAACTTCTCTACAGTAGGGATGATTATCGGTACCCTTAAAGGAATAGTTAATGAAAAAACGTCGGATTTTGTATCAAAATATGTACCGATGATGTTATTGTCAGGTGTTTTAGTTTCATTATTAACTGCAGGATTTGTAGGTTTATTTGCTTGGTAAACAAAATTTTAGGCGATAGATATTACCATTGAGAGCTTTGATGATAAAACCTCCAACATTTACAGATGAATGTTGGAGGTTATTTAATAGCTTTAAAAATCAAATGAAAAAATAAGACAGCTCAGCTATTGCCGAACTGCCTTGACGGGAAATGAATAATTGGGTTGATACTCGAGCAAAATATCAACCTACGAGCAAAAATCTCTCTTACTATAAACAACACAAAGGAGATGGCCTCTTGTTGACTTGCAACAAATAAGGTAATTCTTATTATACATAAAGATAGACCTAAAGTAAACGAAATATTCAGAAATTTGTAAAATTATTTATAGCAATACGCTACTATCTTTGATATGACAAGGATGAGAGGCGTTTGATTTTTTTGAAAATGAATTTTGATTCAAAATTATGTATGGCAATACAATATTTCTCATGGGGTACGATTAGTGACCAAATTGTGATAATATGGCTAGTGTTAAGAGTGTAGAAAAATGAATAAGGGGGATGATGGTGTGAAAAGAACAGTGAGAGATTTAATATTAGTCATCATCGGTAGTTTTATTTTTGCGGCTGGGGTCAATGCATTTATCATAGCGGGTGACCTCGGTGAGGGTGGCGTAACAGGTTTGGCAATTATTTTATACTATGCGTTTCATATTTCACCTGCATGGACCAATTTTATCGTGAATGCGGTACTGATTGCAGTCGGATACAAGTATTTAAGTAAACGTAGTATGTATTTAACGGTGTTTGCGACAGTGCTTATATCTGTTTTTTTAAGTTTAACAGAATCATGGTCTGTTAAAACGGATGATATTCTTGTCAATGCCGTTTTCGGTGGTTTGACGGTAGGGTTAGGTATAGGCGTCATCATACTTGCAGGAGGCACGACAGCCGGAACTACGATTTTAGCGCGTATTGCCAATAAATATTTAGACGTGAGTACACCGTATGCATTACTATTTTTTGATTTTATTGTGGTGATGATTTCATTAACTGTTATTCCATTAGACCGTGTATTAATCACATTAATCAGTCTATATATTGGCACAAAAGTGATAGACTTCGTAATCGAAGGTTTAAACCCTAAAAAAGCAGTGACTATTATTTCTAAAGAACCTGATCGTGTTGCGAAGATGATAGATGAAGATATTGGACGTGGTGTAACAATCTTAAATGGGCGCGGATATTTTTCTAAACAAGAAACAGATGTATTATATGCTGTGATTAGTAAAACGCAATTATCAAGAACGAAGCGCATGATTCGAAAAATTGATCAAAATGCATTTGTCGTAGTCCATGATGTGCGCGATGTTTATGGAAATGGTTTTTTAGTTGAAGATTAATATGAATTAAGACAGGAATCGTTAATACGCACGATTCTTGTCTTTTTTTGTACGTTACATTTTATGATTTTCAAATAGAAAAGCGTTTTAAAAAATGATATAATGAACGGACATGAAAATGATTCTCAATTAGAGATGCATATTCGCATATTTTATAAATGAACGCTATAAAATGGTAAGCGTAGAAAGAAGGATAATGATGAGTAGATTAACAGGAAAAGAAGTGACAATTGGATATGGTGATCGTATCATCGTGAATAACTTAGATGTTGCAGTTCCTGATCGGAAAATCACATCTATCATCGGACCTAATGGTTGTGGGAAATCTACATTGTTAAAGGCTTTATCACGATTATTGAGTACGAAGAGTGGAGAGGTTTATTTAGACGGGAAAAATATTCAGTCACAGTCAACGAAAGAAATTGCGAAAAAGATTGCGATATTACCGCAGTCTCCTGACGTAGCTGATGGGCTTACTGCAGGTGAGTTAGTCTCCTATGGTCGTTTTCCTCATCAAAAAGGCTTTGGTCGTTTATCAGATGAAGATAAAAAAGAAATCGAATGGGCCATGCGTGTCACAGGCACTCATGATTTTAAACACCGTGCTGTCAATGACTTAAGTGGTGGTCAGCGCCAACGTGTATGGATTGCTATGGCGCTTGCGCAAAAGACAGATATTATTTTCTTGGATGAACCAACTACGTATTTAGATATTTCACACCAACTTGAAATTTTAGAATTAGTTCAAACATTAAATCAAGAACATGGGACAACGATTGTAATGGTTTTACATGATATTAACCAAGCCATTCGTTTTTCAGATTACTTAGTGACAATGAAAAATGGTGATATCGTTAAACAAGGCGAAACAGAAGATGTTTTAACAAATGAAATTCTCGAAGAAGTGTTTAATATTGACGCTGAATTAAGCACGGACCCAAGAACAGGTAAACCGATGTTAGTAACGTACAATTTACTGTGTAAACACTATGAAAAAGTAAATTAATAAAATGAAAGAGGACTTCGAATGAAAAGCACAGTGACTGCTCAATTAAAATTCAGTGTATATATGCTCGTGGCAATATGTGTGACAGTGATTGCTTTTATCGCATCGATGATGTTAGGACAAGCACACGTTAGCCTACACACGATATGGACTGCAATATTTCAATATGATGCCTCTAATCAAGCACATAATATTATAGTAGAAATTAGATTACCGCGTGACATAGGGGCCTTGATTGTTGGCATGGCACTGGCGGTATCTGGTGCTGTAATTCAAGGTGTTACAAAGAATGGACTCGCAGACCCAAGTTTAATTGGTTTAAACGCTGGGGCTGCGTTTGCTTTAGCGGCTACTTTTGTGTTTTATCCAGAAGCGCCGTTTTTTGTAGTCATCCTATTCAGTTTTATGGGTGCAATTTTAGGTGGGGTATTTGTATTATCAGTGGGTGCATCTAAACGTGGTGGTTATCAACCGATGCGGCTTATTTTAGCTGGTGCAGCGATTAGTGCATTGCTCACTGCACTAAGTCAAGGATTGGCATTAACGTATCGCTTAAATCAATCGATTAATTTTTGGAACGCTGGAGGGATATCGAGCACAACATGGCAGCATTTATCTATCAGTGTGCCACTTGTTGTGACAGTAACAATTATACTTATGCTGATGCGACGCCAACTGACTATATTGAGTTTAGGCGACGCGATTGCTAAAGGATTAGGACAAAACACGACACGTATAAGCATCATTGCATTATTATTAACGATGCTTTTAGCAGGAATTTCAGTGGCAATGGTAGGACAAATTGCTTTTGTAGGGCTGATCATACCACATTTAGTGCGATTTCTAGTAGGTACAGATTATGAGAAAATCTTGCCACTCTCAGCTTTATTTGGTGGTGCACTTGTCTTAATTGCAGATATTATTGCAAGATTACTAGGAGAAGCACCTATGAGTGCCATTATCGCATTTATTGGTGTGCCTTTTTTCTTGTACTTAATTAAGAAGGGAGGTCGTCTCGTGTGATTGCTCGAAACATCAAACAAAAGCGACGCCTTTCATTAATTTTAACGGGTATTTTATGTATCCTTTCTATAATATTGAGTTTAACGACGGGAGCGTTTCCGATGACTTTGGGAGAGTTGGTCAGCGCACTCATTGGTCAAGGTAATGGGGCGACACAGCTTATCCTATTTGAATTTCGTTTACCGCGTTTAATTGTCACGCTATGTGCTGGGATAGCACTCAGCTTAAGTGGTGCCATATTACAAAGCATAACAAGAAATGGTCTTGCTGAGCCTGGCATACTTGGTATCAATGCTGGAAGCGGTTTTGCGATTGCGTTATTTATCGCGATAGGACAAATCAAAGCTGACGACTTTGTTTATATGTTACCAATTGTCAGCTTATGTGGTGGATTGATTGTTACACTTTTTATTTTTTATTTTAGTTATGAAGGTGAAAAGGGTTTATCACCGGCAAGTATGGTTTTAGTGGGTGTTGGGTTATCCGCGGCGCTTTCAGGTGGCGCATTAACGTTAATTTCTTCGTTTGATCGCAGTCAGTCAGAATTTATTTCAACTTGGTTTGCAGGAAATATTTGGGGAGATACGTGGCCATTTGTATGGACTTTTGTGCCATGGCTTCTCATCATCATTCCTGTTGTGTTATATAAAGCTGAAATACTTAATATTTTAAATACGAGCGATGCGATTGCATTAGGCTTAGGTATCTCTCTTAAACGTCAACGTCTCATATTAGTATTTCTTGCCGTATTATTATCTTCAGTAGCAGTATCCATTGTAGGTGCGATTGGATTTATAGGTTTGATGGCACCCCATATAGCACGTACAATCATTGGTCCAAGACATCAAAGTTTTTTACCGTTAGCGATGATGATAGGCGGGATACTCCTAGTCATTTCAGACACTATAGGTCAAAACTTAGTACAACCCAATGGATTGCCAGCAGGAATTATCGTTGCGATCATTGGAGCACCTTATTTTTTATATTTAATGTATAAAGTTAAAGGTACATAAATATGTGTAGTGATGTGAGCGTACATCGTGAATTTATGTGTTTCTAAACAAAATTTAATGATGCATCAGTAAGCATTTCCTTAAAAATTATGTTAAAATAAATGTAATTATTATGAGATGCAAATTCAGGAGGACAAGCGATGCAAGATTTAATTCAAAAACACGTATTGAACGGCGAATTTTCAGCTGTTAAAAGCTTAATGTCCGCGACTGATTTCTTAGCTTTTGAAGAAGCGTATATTTCTAGTGCTCATGAGGATGAAAGTGTGATGTATTATACGTGTCTTCTCGATATGATTAAACAAGAAGAAACGTCAGAAATTCATGACCTTGCGTTTTTGCTCCTCGTATATCCTCTAAGTGATGTACCTGGTGCACTCGATGCAGCATACTATCATGCCAAGTCATCCATTACTTTGACTGAAGGAAAAGAAGTTAAAAGCTTACTTCAAATGTTATTACTTCATGCGATTCCTGAACCAGTCATTTCGGATAAAAAAGCTTTTGATATTGCCAAGCAGATATTAAAAATTGACCCTGAAAACAAAGTAGCGCGTAATGTATTAAAAGAAACAGCGAAGCGAATGGATCAAGTCGTTGTAGATATTGGTGATTTAAATCATTTCAAAGATGCAAAGTAAAATTGTTACTATATAAGAGAGGTGGGACCTATGTACCATCTCTTTTTTTATATTAATTTATAGTGTTGCAAGTGAGTTCTAATTATAAAGTAGTTTTAACATGTTTAATGTCATAAGATTGCAGTGTACAATTGACAACAAATTTTCATCGCGTCGTTTGTAAATGGTTTATTTTTGCATAAATATACAAAATCAAAATGAATACGTTTCAAATTATACTTGTTTGTGTATAATTACAATGGCATAATAAGTTTTATTTTGTGTTTAAATCCCGTCATTACAATGGTTATAGCAATTGATAAGCGGGTTATAAATTTGAAATAAAGCGTATAATGTGGTTTAATGTTTAACGTGTTTTGCAAATGAGGAGGTCAAAACAGATGCACAAATATTCTGAAGCAATTAAAATTGCTTTTGCTTATGTTGGCGTTGTCGTAGGTGCAGGTTTTTCGACAGGTCAAGAAGTAAAACAATTCTTTAGTATGTACGGGATTTATTCTTATATTGGGGTGGTTATCTCAGGTCTTATCCTTACATTCATTGGGCGTCAAGTAGCCAAAATCGGAACGGCATTTGATGCGAATAATCACGAATCCACTCTAGAATATCTATTCGGCAGAAAGTTAGGATTGATTATTGATTATATTTTAATTTTATCGCTGTATGCAGTAACCATTACAATGATTGCTGGTGCAGGATCCACGTTTTTTGAAAGTTATGGTGTGCCAGTATGGTTAGGCGCGTTAATTATGTGTATTCTTGTATTTCTGACATTGTTGATGGACTTCAATAAAATTGTCGGGGCGTTAGGCGTTGTAACACCTATTCTAATTATTTTAGTTGTCATTATAGCAGCAACATACTTATTTAAAGGATCTATCGGCTTTTCGGAAGTCAATAGTGTTGTTGAAAAACCAAGTCTCATTCAAGGTATATGGAATGGTTTTAACTATGGTGGTTTAGCTTTTGCTGTTGGCTTTAGTACATTAGTTGCGATAGGTGGCGATGCGTCTAAACGTAAAGTATCAGGTCTGGGTGGCCTTGTTGGTGGTGTAGTATATCTCGTTTTACTTGGATTAATTAACTTTGCGTTACAGTCTGAATATCCAAGTATTAAAGATTCAGCGATTCCAACACTTGTGTTAGCAGGGCAGATTTCACCAATTTTAACGTTTGTATTTTCAATCGTAATGCTTGCGGTAATGTACAATACGATTTTAGGTTTATCGTATTCATTTGCGGCACGTTTTACAAAACCATATACTAAAAAATATTACGTCATGATTAGTATCATTATGCCAGTGGCATATGCCTTAAGTTTTGTAGGTTTTGAAGGGCTTATCGCATTTGTTTACCCGATGATGGGTGTGATTGGTTTATTTATCGTCATTGCTGTAATGGTTAAATATTTTTATAGAAAATCTCAGGATAAGAAATACATTGCTTAATTCATAAGATATGATAAAATTTTTCCGAAAGGGAAGATTGTTATGAAAAAACGTAAAAAGAGTTGGCTTGTGATTGCATGTATTGTCTTTATAGTCATAGCCGGCCTTGTCGTCGGCTATTTTTTTGGAACTAAAAAGTCACAAGAAGCATCACATAAAAAGAAAGTTGCTATTCAAAATAATAATGTCACGGCACTTACGGACATCACATATATGAAAAGTTTGCCTAATAGTCAACTGGATATTTTGATGCCTAAAAATATTAGTGCAAATGAAAAATTACCTGTCATCTTTTGGGCGCATGGTGGTGGATTTATTGCGGGAGACAAACAATATAAAAACCCCTTGCTCGCTAATGTTGTTGAACGTGGCTATGTTGTAGTCAACGTCAACTATGCGTTAGCGCCTGAATATCAATATCCAACGCCATTAATTCAAATGGATAAAGCAGTAGCTTTTATCAAAGCCAATCAAAATAAATTACCTGTAGATATGAATCAAGTTGTTTTTGGTGGTGATTCTGCTGGCGCTCAAATTAACAGTCAATTTACTGCGATACAAACCAATGCCGAACTAAGAGAAGCGATGGGATTTAAACAACAAGTGACGCCAAACAATATTAAAGCCGCTATTTTTTTCGGGGGTTTTTATAATATGCATACAGTACGTGAAACTGAATTCCCCCGTATTGATTTGTTTATGCGTAGTTATACAGGGGCCAGAGATTGGGAAAGCCATTTTAAAACTATTAACCAAATGTCTACAGAACGTCAAATTACATCGAAATTTCCATCAACGTATCTATCTGTAGGCGATGCTGACCCATTCCGTTCTCAAAATGATTCATTTTCACATGCTCTAAAATCGCAACAAATCCCGGTTGATACGTTGTTTTATAATGGGTCACATCATTTAAAACATCAATATCAATTTCATCTTGAAAAACCAGAATCTCGTGAAAACATACGTCGCGTTTTGAGTTTTTTAAGTAGAAATACCACACAACAAAATTTGAAATCTGACATTGATGGAGCACCACAAACAGATATTAACCTAAATCCGTATGAAGAAATGCCTTAAACAGATGTATAGCCAAATGGATGAGATTATAAAGCAACAACGTCTATAAAATAGCCCTCAAACATGTTGTCGTCAAAATGTTTGAGGGTTATTTCTATACTTGTATTGATTTTTATTTACTGTATTGCATGGTAACATCATACTAAAAGGTAGGTATTTCAAGTGTCCAATGATAGAATAAAGACGATTTAATGAACGATGTATGCCATCATATATTCATTGAAATATTGGTCGTCAATCTTAAGGGTATGTTGCATTTCGCCTTCCACTTTAAAGCCTGCGCGTTTGTATAAACGATATGCACTCGTATTATCGGTTACAACGGTTAACTCAATACGGGTCATTTGATGATCACGACACCAATTTTTACATGCATCTAAAAGTGCTTGGCCGATACCGAATCCCTGCTCTTGATTTAAGACACCCATTGCTATTCTTGCTTTATGTTCAATTCGATGGAGTTTCTTTGAAACAATGGTAATGTAACCTACCAGCATGTCGCTTTTTTCAGCTACTAAAATAGCTAAGTGAGGAGATGTAATGACTTCTTCAAGATTAGAAATGGCATATTCTAATGAAGGTACGTACTCGCCAGGTGCATAAAGCATGTATTCTGACTCATCATAAACCTTTTGCATTAAAGTGGTAAAAGCTTCTACGTCGTTAATACTTATTTCTCTAATGTTTAAAGACATGCTTTCAACTCCATTTTTATAAATTAACGTCCCTTAAAAGGGGAATAAGATACCATCATTTATTGTATCGCACTTTACCATGTATAGGAAGTTATTAGAAAGGGGCATCATTATGCGACTCAAAATATTATTAGCAGGTGGAACGGGGACAATCGGTAAATCCTTAATTGAATCTTTAACACCCGAATTTGATATTTATACTATGTCTAAATATCCTAAAAAGCACGCACATCCTCACGTGACGTGGATAAAAGGGGATATTTATAATTACTACGATGTGAAAAAAGCAATGGAAGGCATCGATATAGCGGTATTTTTTATTGATCCAACGAAACATTCGGCGAAAATGACACGTGCACTTGCGAAAGAGCTCAATATCATTGCGGCTGATAATTTTGGAAGAGCAGCAAAAGCCTGTGATGTACAAGAAATCATGTATGTGCGAGGAAGTAAATTTGACCAGGAAACGGTGACGCAACTTCAAACACATGGTGTTCATGTTCGAGCGACGAGTAAACGTATCAATAGACCACACATATCAGTAGAATTTCAAGCCGCTAAATATGATGACATACGGATTGCGCATCATATACCTAAGCCACCACATTGGGAAATGGAAACATTTATTGACGAAATGTCCCGTTGGCTTTCTCAAACTACCGGAACACGCGTTAAGATCGTTAGAGAAGGGGATTGTTTCAAGTTTTATAAGAAGAAAAACAACAAACTTTTGTTTGAATTTGAGCTAGAACGCATTGATGAGCACTACTATCGACTCGTGGCGAAAGAGAGTTCAATTTCATATACAAAAGAAGGGAAACGCGCATGTGTTGAATTTAGATACATTCCTCAATTTAATTGGATTATTGTACATTTATTCGACTATATTCCACGAGCAATTTGGCCGATTGCATATATGATTCAAGTGCCGTTTTACCAAATGCTTATTCGTGGCTTTGATACGAAATGTCGTATCCAAACACTTCAACATAAACAAATAAATGGAGAGTTTATGAGTTACACCAAAAATGATGAAAAGTCGTAAATATCAATGAATTCGGTCGGTATTTGTCTTACTTTAAATCACTCATATTAATTTTAATTGATACAATGAGTTGTTGTGATGTAATAAACACCCATGTATAACTGATCTTACTATCACTAAGTGATTATGATTTCACACGTTATCAAAACATGTGTGAGATAAAGAGGTGCTTGTGATGGTGGCTTAAACTTTATGATTGCCTTTGAAATTTGTTACGAATTGTCAAAGGCTTTTTTTAGTGCATCAGCGCGTTGTTTACATCATGATAAAGACAAATGATTAAGAATTGCTTGCCAATATAACAAACAGTTATGAACATATGATAACTTTTTATTATCGACTCTATAATTGATTATAACTTTAAATGATTAATTGATGTTCAATTATGAAAATTTTGTAATTGGTATAGATGGTCTTCAATTAAAAGGCTTCACGTAGCAACTCAAGTGTATTTAATGTGAAAATTTTACGAAAGTTTATCCCAAATGGTAGGCATATGACGTATTTAAGGCGATAATAAATTAGAAATGTTAAGGTTTTGTAAATTTAATTGTAGATATGTAAAATTTATGCTATTTTCAAATAGGATTATGAAATTTTAGTGAAAACGTATCGTTTCAATTCTTGTTTCTATAGTAATAACAGAATTGCGTACTTTTCACTAAATAAGTTAACAAAGATTTAACATTGATTTATAATTAAATAAACAATGAGTTTACAAATGGGATAGGACGACAGTTGAACGGAGGATTTCAAATGATTAGAAAAAAGAAGGATAAGTTTATGGAGCGCTTAGAGGATATGATTTATAACCTTGATCGTGCTGCTGTAGAATTCGGTAAAATGGATTTCAATACTCATTTAGATCTACGTACATATGCAGATAACATCAAAACGTATGAATCTCATGGTGACGATTTAATGCATCAAGTGATTACAGATTTAAATCAAACGTTTATTACACCAATTGAGCGTGAAGATATTATGTCTTTATGTAATGCGATTGACGATGTATTAGATGCAATGGAGGAAACATCTGCAATGTTTGAAATGTATTCCATTGAATACACAGATGAGTTTATGGCCGAATTTGTTGAAAACATCCAAAAAGCCATAGGAGAAATGAAATTAGCAATTGGTTTAATGTCAGAGAAAAAGCTATCTCACATGCGTGTACATTCTATTAATATTAAAGAATTTGAAACAAACTGTGATGGCATATTACGCCAATCCATTAAACATATCTTTAACAGTGAAACAGATCCTGTCACTTTAATTAAAATTAAAGACATCTATGAAAGTTTAGAAAATATTGCTGACCGTTGTCAGACAGTAGCGAACAATTTTGAAACAATAATCATGAAAAATAGCTAAGGAGTATCTATCTTATGGAATTATTAGTGCTGATAACGGTGGCTATTGTTATATTTTCATTAGTGTTTGATTTTATTAACGGGTTTCATGACACAGCCAATGCTGTAGCCACTGCTGTTTCTACGCGTGCATTAACACCTAGACATGCGATTTTATTAGCGGCCATTATGAATTTTATTGGTGCCTTAACTTTTACAGGTGTAGCAACAACAATAACAAAAGACATTGTTGATCCATTTACGATTCACAATGGTTTGGTTGTTGTGTTAGCAGCGATTTTAGCAGCCATTGTATGGAACTTGGTGACATGGTATTTTGGAATTCCTAGTTCATCATCACACGCGCTTATTGGGGCGATTGCTGGATCAGCGGTTGCTTCAGCAGGTTCATTTAGTATTTTACACTTTCAAGGGTTTACGAAAATCGTTTTAGTATTATTACTTTCACCAGTCATCGCTTTTATCGTCGGGTTTACGATTTATTCAATTGTAAAAAAAGTATTTAAAAATGCGAATCTTGCACGAACGAATCAAAACTTCCGATTTTTCCAAATTTTTACAGCAGCGTTGCAATCTTTTTCTCACGGTACAAATGATGCTCAAAAGTCAATGGGGATTATTACGATGGCATTGATCGTAGCCAATCTTCAATCAGACGTAGAGCCTGCATTATGGGTTAAAATTTCATGTGCTGCAGCAATGGGGCTCGGAACCGCAGTTGGTGGTTGGCGTATTATTAAAACAGTCGGTGGAAACATTATGAAAATTCGTCCTGCCAATGGCGCAGCTGCAGACCTTTCTTCTGCATTGACAATTTTCACAGCGTCTTATCTTCACTTTCCACTCTCAACGACACACGTTGTATCCTCATCTATTTTAGGTGTAGGCTCAGCTAATAGAATTAAAGGTGTTCATTGGAATACAGCAAAACGTATGATTGTGACATGGGTAATTACATTACCAATCACTGCAATCATTGCAGCTATTTTCTATTTCATTTTGAACCTCTTTATATAATAATAGACTGGATTACCTTTAATATAAAAATCATGTAATGGTACTTCAAATCGCCTTCGAATGCTCATGTTTAAATGAACTTCGAAGGCGATTTTTTTCTATGTGTAATAGGGCATACCTCATCGCATATAAATACTATTCAATAAAGGGACGGTAAATAAGTGCTCCGCTAATCCTGAAAAATGGGGATGAAACATAGTACACCTGTTAATTAAAAATAAGCCACCAAAATTCATTTATACATGAGCTTTGGTGGCCTATTTTTATATAGTGTTCAATCGATTCGTTTTAATGAATGTAATTATAAGATGATGCAATTGAAGCTGGAATTGTACGATAATCTGGTGTACCTGGTGGTGTATTATAGTTTGTTTCAGAAATTAAAATGCTGCCATCAGGATTCACACGTTCAACATATGCGACATGACCAACTGGGCCTTCGTAGTTTTGCATAATTGACCCAACAGTCGGGTTATGATCTACCACATAACCGTCAGCCGCAGCATTCGCAGCCCAATGATCTGCATTCCACCAATATGTACTAATAGGTTGGCCTGCTTCAGCACGTTTATTAAATACATGCCAAGTACATTGACCCCAATCATAAAGGTTTTGATGGTTGAATGTTGGTGACGTATAACCGCCATTAGATGTTTGCGTAGTGCCTGTAGGTGACCCTGAAGTTGTTGTAGCATTGCCACCTGAACCGCCAGGAATTGTTAATGTTTGATTAGGGAAAATAAGGTAACCATTTAATTGGTTAGCATTCATAATATCTTGCGCTGTTACACCATATTGCGCTGCGATTAAGTCCAATGATTCACCTGCGCGCACGGTATGTGTATTACCTTGAGATACATTTGGTGTGTTGTTTCCAGTTTGGTTATTGTTAGCTGAACCAATTGTAAGCACTTGACCAGGGAATATAATATGGTTAGATAAATTATTGTCTTGTGTTAATTGATCTACAGATACCCCGTATTGTTGTGCGATAGACCAAATAGACTCGCCTGACTGTACCGTATGTTGTGTTGAAGCTTCAGCATCTTGGTGTACAAGTAGCGCTGCAGCTCCTGAAGTAAATGTAAGTGCGAATGCGAACTTTTTCAAAGTATTGCCCCCTTATATCCATAATTTTTTAATGAATGACTTTAAGTATTAGATTCCACTTCATGGTATCAAAATTTAAAGACATTTTGTGCGTTGTTACAAAGGTGTAATATTGTGATAAACATAGTGCTTTTTAAAAAAGCTTTGAATAAGTTGAAATATAAGACTTTAGACCTATACCCTATTTTTAAGTTCGTTAAATATTAAAATGGTTGTAATAATTCATTAACTGTTTTAGCATATACATATTCTGATGGATTGGATAGGAGGTAAGCATATGTCATCACCCACACGTCAATCAAATATAAAACCACATCCGTTACAATATGGTAAAGTTTGGCTATTTTTTATGTATTATTGGTTGATTTTTGGTATATCAACGTATGTTGGACAGTTCTTACCTTTAGCGTGGCGACAACCACTTTCCATTACGTTGTTAATACTCATTCTGCTTACAATGATTGTACAGCGTGCACGTTTTAGTGGTCCAATCATGTCACACATTTATACCATCGTATCAGGGTTATTATCTTATGCCACGTTTACAGTTGCACTACAAGATCTTGGCCCGAGTATATTTTTCAAAAATGTATTATTAGCCATTGTTGGATTTGTCATCTTTGGTTGTATAGGGTTCTTTTTAATTAAAGACGCGTCGAATTTAGGGAAGTACTTATTTGTAGTGTTGATTGCGTTAATTGTCGCAAGTTTAGTAGGTTGGTTCATTCACAATCCGATTTATCATACGCTCATTTCATTAGTTGGGCTGTTGCTTTTTTTACTTTATACGTTGTATGATTTTAATAGAATGAAAAGAGGCGCTTATTCTCCTCGTGAGATGGGGTTCAATTTATTCTTAAATCTGTTTAGAATCATTCGCTATGTGCTGAACCTGGCACGATACGCGCGTCGATAAAAAATTGAATAGTTAAAGTTACCACTGGAAGTGCCGTCAATTAACGGCTGAGATTAAAATAGTGATTTTAAAATTCCTTGACCTGATCCAGATAATGCTGGCGTAGGAAAGTGGCATACGTTTTTTGATTTGCATGCTACTTTTCTATGTTTAGAAAAGTAGTATTTTTTTTTTTGAGGAGGTGACGTGATGCTCATCGTAATTACGCCTTTTGAAATATTAAATGAACAACATCAACAATGTTTACTACATAGAGCTTCGTTCATTGATGGTGTCATTCTGCGCACTCCGATGTCAGATCCTGCACTCAAATTATGGATACAGATGCTACTTAATCAAGGATTCCCAAAACACAAACTCATTATTCACACACGTGTAGCTTTGGCGCAGGAATTCGATATTAAGCGCATTCATTTTCGTGAGTACGACATTCCTGCACATTTTAACACTAAAGCATGGCAAGTGAGTATGTCTGTGCATTCACCTAAAGCGATACGTTATGCGTTAGATAAAGGGGCAATATGGGGATTGTATGGGCATCTGTTTCAAACCGAATCTAAACATGGTCTAAGGCCAAGAACGAAAGCTGAGGTTCGACACGTATTAGCGCAATCATTACCTCTAGTGGCTGTAGGAGGAATAAATGCAACTACTATTGCCAACGTTTCACATCAATTTATAGGCATCGCGATGATTCGCGGGGCTTTTAATCAAAAAGTGTCTCACGTTAAGCAAGTTAGGTCTATATGGATGAAAGGAGGGGGACAGTTATGAAAGTAAAGGTCAATGGAGATACACATGATTTCAAAAAAGGTACGACAATTACACAAATGCTTCAATGTTTTGATATTGAAAGCAAACGTATGGCAATTGAAATAAATGGTCACGTTGTAAAAAGGTCGGTATGGCCACAATATACGTTATCAGAATGTGATCGAATTGAAATTTTAGAATTTGTAGGAGGCGGATAATATGTTTCAGATTGCACATTTTTCATTTGATTCAAGGTTATTTTTAGGAACAGGAAAGTTTGAAAGTGCAGATATTCAAAAACAAGCTATTGAAGCATCAGAAACAAATGTTTTAACTTTTGCAGTACGCCGTATGAATTTATATGACAAGGCATTGCCCAGTCCATTAGCGGATGTGAATTTAGAAAAGTTTATTACTTTCCCTAATACTGCGGGTGCTAAAACAGCTGAAGAAGCTGTGCGCATTGCGGAAATTGCTCATGAAGCTAGCGTGTGTGACATGATTAAAGTAGAAGTGATTGGCGATGATCATACACTACTACCAGATCCTTTTGAGACGTATCGCGCGTGTGAACAATTGCTAGAAAAAGGTTATATCGTATGTCCTTATATTTCAGATGATGTCGTCTTAGCTCGTCGATTAGAGGAATTAGGCGTCCATGCGGTCATGCCGTTAGCATCCCCGATTGGAACGGGGAGAGGATTGAGCAACCCTTTAAATTTACGTTTTATCATTGAAAATAGTAAGATTCCAGTTATTGTTGATGCTGGTATAGGCTCTGCAAAAGATTGTGCGGAAGCTATGGAGTTAGGCGCGGATGCAATACTATTAAACTCGGCAATTTCTGGTGCTAAAGATCCGGTGAAAATGGCGCGTGCAATGAAAAAAGGGATTGAAGCGGGACGTCTCAGTTATGAAGCGGGTCGCATTCCGGTTCGGTATAATGCCGTCCAATCTAGTCCATCAGAAGGACTTGGATTTCTTTAATGTCACGCTATGATAGACAAGAAAAATTCCACGCATTTGGACAACAAGGCCAACAAAAACTAGCGCAATTGCATGCATTTATTGTAGGCGTAGGTGCACTGGGGAGCGGTATCGCTGAACAACTTGTGAGAAGTGGCGTAGGAAAGTTAACGATATTAGATAAAGATATTGTGAGTATGTCGAATTTACATCGGCAAAGTGGTTACTTAGAAATAGACGCCAATCAGCTGCGCCCAAAAGTGTATGCGTTAAAAGAGCGGCTTAATGCGATGAACAGTCATGTTGAAATCAACGCGTTAAATAAAGAGTTAACGTCAAATAATGCAGAAACACTTTTCCTTCAATATCAACCTGATTTAATTTTAGATGGACTAGATCGATATGAGCCAAGATATTTGCTTAACGAGGTGTGTCATAAGTTAGATATCCCGTATATTTATAGTGCAGTCGTAGGAAGTCAAGTTAGTGTTTTTCCAATAGGTAAGGATGGGCCATGTTTGAACTGTCTCATGCCGGATGTACCCGAGACAATGGAAAGTTGTGCGCAGTATGGTGTTTTACCCCCTGCTGTTCATATTGCGAGTAGTCTCGTCGTTGCAGAAGTATTTCACTATGTGATGCACGGACAATTTTCATTTGAAATGAAAGCTTTCGATATTTATAAAAACACATTTAAATCAATAGAAATCACTGAATTAAAAGAAGCGGCTTGCGATGTCTGTCAAAAACATCATTACCAAAGACTGACATATAAGCAGCAACATACTGAGACTTTTTGTGGAGGTGTTATTCAAATCCGCTTGACACCCCAAGATTTTCAGCGACCACTTGCACAAGAAGTCTTGATACTTCACCAAAACGCCTATGTTAAACGTTTGAAATATAAACACTATACAATGACGTTTTTCCAAGATGGTCGTTTATTAATCTATGGAAGCAGTCACACCAAATATGTGGATGACGTAACGCGTCACATTTTCTTTTCATCTTAATATAACGTGAGTTGATAATATTAAAATAAAAGCGGTATAATAAAAAGTATTCATTAGCAACTGAAAGTGAGATGGAAATATGGGACGTAAATGGAACAACATTAAAGAAAAAAAGGCACAAAAAGATAAAAATACAAGCCGTATTTATGCAAAGTTTGGTAAGGAAATCTACGTTGCAGCGAAATCTGGTGAACCAGATCCTGAATCAAACCAAGCTTTAAAACTTGTGCTTGAGCGTGCAAAAACGTATTCAGTACCCAACCATATTATAGATCGTGCCATTGATAAAGCTAAAGGTGGTGGCGATGAAAACTTTGATGCGTTACGTTACGAAGGATTTGGACCAAGCGGATCTATGGTCATTGTTGATGCGTTAACAAATAATGTAAATCGTACAGCATCAGACGTGCGTGCAGCATTCGGTAAAAATGGTGGCAATATGGGTGTATCAGGATCTGTAGCCTACATGTTCGACCATACAGCAACGTTTGCCTTTGAAGGATTTGATGCAGATACTGTTTTAGAAAATTTAATGGAAGCAGATGTAGATGTGCGTGATGTGATTGAAGAAGGAGGCTTAACGATTGTTTATGCTGAGCCGGATCAATTTAGCATTGTACAACAAGCGTTAAAAGAAATGGGTGTAGAAGCATTCGAAGTGGCTGAATTCGAAATGTTGCCTCAAACAGAAGTACAACTTTCTGCAGAGGACCAAGAAACGTTTGAAAAGCTTATAGATGTTTTAGAAGATTTGGAAGACGTCCAACATGTTTTCCATAACGTCGAATTATAAAAGTAAGTGTATTAGGAGGTGGAACGCGATGTTTCACCTCTGTTTTTATAATGAAAACATAAATTTAAGATGCATACGATACCATTAAGACCCTTGACGTTTGTAAGTGTCATCATCCCTTAATTATATGAGTGAGATGAGTAGAGGTGAGGATTATTTTAAACAAACTTTAAATTTGAAAAAAGACTTTCGTTGCAATTAACATAAATACTATTTTCATATAGAACTGTCTCCATCTTGTCTTTCTTTAGTGACATCATATAAAAGTTTATATATAATGAACAAAAGGGAGTTGGTGACTGTGAAAGTAAAGTATATTGATAAACGTCACTGGCGTCGCCTCATAGATCGGGATTATATCGAAGTCAAAGTAAATAACAATAAGTTTAAAGGAATTATCGGTTTGATAACGATGAACAAGGTGAAAGAGCCTTTGGAGGTGACCGTTGTTGGTAAACGAATGATTGTGGCAAATGATCATTTTCAGTGGCTACAAATTTTGCCGGAAAAGAAACGTTATAGTATGACCGTTATGTTTAACGATAAAGGGGAGCCTTTACAATATTACTTTGACATTAATTTAAAAAATATTACGCAAAAGGGTAAAGCGCGTACAGTAGATTTATGTTTGGATGTACTTGTATTACCTGATGGAAAATACGAACTCGTAGATCAAGATGATTTGGAACGCGCATTAAAATCAAAGCAAATTACCAGAAAACAATACCACGAAGCCTACGTAATTGCACATCAATTGATGATTCAAATCGATGAAGATTTCGAGAGTATTCATGATAAAGCAATGTATTGTTATAAAAAAATCAATCATAAATACCATAAAACAGAAAGAAGTACGCAGCTATAAACGTCACAGCAACATCGTAATTAGACATGAAGTTGTGAGGATATTTCTGCACACTGGACATGTGATGTCTAGTGTTTCTTTTTATTTTTACAGGAGGGTGAATATGAAAATTGATGATTATCGATTATTGATTACTTTAGATGAAACGCGCACGTTAAGAAAAGCTGCAGAGCGCTTATATATTTCACAGCCTGCGGTGACACAACGTCTCAAATCCATTGAGCGTCACTTTGGTGTTGAAATATTTATTCGTACCAAAAAACAGCTGATTACTACAATCGAAGGCGCTATGGTTATAGAGCATGCTAAAACGATGCTAAAACGGGAACGTCTTTTTCAAGATAAAATTAAAGCGCATATCGGCTCAGTGAGTGGTACGTTATCTATTGGGTGTTCCTCATTAGTGGGTCAGACGGTATTACCCGAAGTGTTGTCACGTTATACGAACGAATTCCCGAATGTTGAAATCCAACTTCAAGTAGGGTCAAGTGAGCACATTAAAGCACACCATAACGATTACCATATTATGATTGTGAGAGGAAATCAGCTACTCAATCTTCATAATGACCATTTAATGGATGATCAACATTATTTTATTTATCCTAAAAGTAAAGCATCTGAACTTCAAAAATTACCTTTTATTGAATTCCAAGCAGATCCCGTGTACATCAATCAAATTAAAACGTGGTATCACCATCACATGTCTCAAGATTATCATGCGCGTATTAAAGTAGACCAAGTGGCGACATGTAAAGCGTTATTATTAAGCGGCGTAGGGGTAACGATTTTACCAGAAATTATGGTTAAAGACTTAGACGAAAATGAGTTTGAACTTGTGAAAGTGGATATAGAAGAAGAGTCGCTCATTCGCTCTACGTATTTAAGCTATGATGTCAGTATGTTACAACTGCCTCAAGTGAGTTCATTCATCAATATTTTAAAAGATCAAGTAGCAGCGTCATCAACAATTTAAAAAGGAGGCGCACATGTTTCGAGAATTACTTCAAATCAAAAACTATAAACTTTTTGTTGCGAATATGATGTTAATTGGAATGGGAATCGCCGTAACGGTACCCTTTTTTGTATTATTCGCAACAAATAAACTTGGGATGACCACGAACCAATTTGGCTTATTGCTCGCACTTGCAGCGATTTGTCAATTTTCAATGAATACCATAGTGGCACGTTTCTCTGACACACATGCGATCAATAGAAAAGTCATTATCATTTGTGCATTATTCATGGGAGCAATGAGTTTTGCATTGCCATTTTTTGTAGATAATATTTTATTATTCATCATTTTATATGCTATTTTTCAAGGGTTATTTGCACCAGCTATGCCACAACTTTATGCCTCGGCAAGAGAATCTATTAATCAATCCACATCTAGTAGTCGTGCAGTATTTGCAAATTCAGTGTTAAGGTCGATGTTTTCATTCGGATTTTTATTCGGTCCTTTAGTAGGAAATCTTTTAAATCAATCCTGGGGATATGATGGATTGTTTGGAGGTACGGTAGCAATTATCGTACTAACATTAATTTTACAAATCTTTTTCTTCAAAGAGACGAAAGTGAAACAACCTATTCGAGGTAGTCACACATTAGAACAAAATGCGCCTTCAATGTTAAAACACACATATTTAATTATTCCGTTTTTAGCGTTTATCTTGCTGCATATTGGCCAATGGATGTATACATTAAATATGCCTTTATTTGTGACACAATATCTTCATGAAGATGAAAAGTATGTAGGTCATTTAGCCAGTTTATGTGCAGGTCTTGAAGTGCCTTTTATGATTATTTTAGGAATGGTAGCAAGCAAAATTGAAACGAGAACATTGCTTGCAATTGCCGCAGTATGCGGTACGCTCTTTTTTGGAAGTATTGGTATTTTCAACAGCGTTACGATGATGTTAGTAGGGCAAGTCTTTTTAGCAGCTTTTTTAGCTGTGTTGTTAGGAATTGGGATCAGCTATTTCCAGGATATTTTACCGCAATTTCCAGGTTATGCGTCTACTTTATTTGCAAATGCAATGGTAGTAGGACAACTATTAGGTAATTTATTAGGCGGTGCGATGAGTCAGTGGGTTGGACTTGGCAATGTATTTTATGTTTCAGCATTGTCACTTGCACTTGGTTTTCTATTAATATTATTAACAAAAACGAATGTCCAACCACACGCACAATAGAAAGGGATGATGTAGCAATGACAATACTATTTTGGTTATTGATTGTAATATGTTTTGCAGTTGCATTATTCAGTATAATCAAGCCGATTATTCCAGGTGTCCTCTTTTTGTGGATCGGGTTTTTAATTTATCAGTTTGGCATTCACCAACACACACTATCATGGGTTTTTTGGAGTGCAATGGTGGGCCTAACTTTATTTATTTTTATTTCTGACTTATTAATGAATCGTTATTTTGTCAATCGTTTCGGAGGTAGTAAAAAAGGAGAGTGGGCTGCTTTAATAGGTGTCATCGTTGGCTCTTTTGTGTTACCTCCTTTTGGAATTTTAATTGTGCCATTTATCTTAGTATTTGTAATTGAAATGATGGAACAACGAGCGGTTGATAAGGCGCTAAAAGCGAGTTTTGGCTCCCTAGTCGCATTTTTTTCAAGTGCATTCATGCAAGGAATTGTGATGTTGATAATGATTCTATGGTTTTTCATTGATGCGTTATTCATCAATACGTAAGACGCATCAATATGATAAATAATAGCAGATTCAGGGCACATCATGATATGTGCTGTAGAACAGTTAAAGTTAAATAGCCTTCAAAGTTCATCGAAACATGAATTTTGAAGGCTATTTTTATATTGAATATGTTTAGAAAAAAAGGAAGAATTAAGTCCCTTTATAACGCCAAGATGCCGTCTCTGTTTTATTCTTTTTATCTTGACGGTCATTAATATATAATCCGATTGGTATGACTACAAAAGAAATTAATATAAATGTCCAATTGCCAATATTAATGTACGGTCCCCATTGTAAAAAGTTTTGAGGAAAGAAAAACAGTAAAAATAAAATGATGAATAACGCAATAATAACGATATAACCAAAAAACCATGAGAACCTAGAATAACTAAACGCTTGAAGTTGTACCATTTTATAGCACGCCCATATAAATAAAAACAATACAAAGACCCCTATGACAAATGTGATGGGAAATGTATATAAATAAAGACGTGTATCATTAATGAAAAAACCAATAAAACCTTTTAAGAAACAAAAAACACCAAGTAATAATATTAAATGCTTAAGAATGGTTCTAAAAATATTGACAATAGTATGATTCGGTAATGTTTTAATGGTGTGTATGGCATGTTTTTTAGGGTCATGATTAAAGAAATCCATAGCATGCGTCCCTTTATCTTCTGCTTTCAAAAGATGATCCAAAATGTGTTGTAACACTTTTTCTGATTCATATGCATTCACGCGCATATCAGCTCGAACATAAGTCATGTAACTTTCAAAAATTTGGCGATCGGTATTATTTAAACGTAATGATTTAACATTGTTGTCTCGCGTGAGTTGTTCTACAGACTTCATCATACACACCTCCTTGAAATTATGGCATAATTTAAATTGATTATAGTATGACTACGTGCAAAATACAAATGAATTAAGGTGAGGTTATTATGAGAAAGGAGACTGTAATCAAAAACATAACCCACGCTGATGTGGCGTGCATTCAAGACATCGCTCATAAACATGTGCAAATGTTGCAAGGGGACCCGACAGTTCAAAAAGGCGTGACTACGATGATGTGTGCATTATACGAAGAAATGATATTGCGTCGTCTCCAATATGAACAAGAGTGTATCCGTGTAGTATTAAGAGAAACACTGGTCGTAAGCTATATTTGGGCTCATTATGATCAATCATCGAAAACAGTGACGATTGAGTCCTTATATACCCATCCAGACTATAGACAACAAGGTATAGCAATGGAACTTAAACAATATGTTGAAAATTGGGCTAGAACACTTAAAGCCCATCATATGATAGGGACAGTTTTAGCTACCAATACAGCGATGCAGTCATTAAATGAAAAATTAGGCTATCGTGTGCAAAAAGTCATCATGCATAAGCCACTGGATAGTGACTAAAGATGCGTATACGATAGAACCATGATAAAATAGAACACAGTAATTCAGTGATGGAGAGAAGATAAATGAAAAAAGTACTCGGTGCATTGATAGCTAGTGCCATCCTTTTATCAGGCTGTGGGCAAAGTGAGAAGGATAAACTTCAAAATGAAATTAAATCCTTAGAACAAGAACAAAAAAGTTTAGAGAATGAGAATAAAAAATTAAAAGAACAAAGCAAAAAATTAGATGATCAAATTCAGCAAGTAAAAGAAGATATTAAGAAACCTGAATCATCTTCTAAAGAGAAGCATAAAACTAACGACAAAGAAAAGCACAAAGACAAACCATCTTCTCAAGCAAATGAAGACGCATCAAAGTCATCTGAACATGCGCATCATGATAAAGTAAAAGACAAAGAAAAAACAGTTCAAGATTCAAATGATAAGAAAACCTCCACGAAAGAATAAGTTATATTAAATAGTTGTACAGTGGGCGGTGCGTTTCGTCTCAGATGGTTTAGGGTAAAAAATTACATATATGATTGTAGAGAAAAGAGGGACTGAACTATGTACGAAAAAGAATTTAATCTCATTGAAGGTCGTGAAATGTCATTAGTTGAACTTGGCCGTGAAATCGAAAATATAACAGGTTACACATTAGTAGATTCTACAGGAGATATTAATCGATATATTGCGTTAAAACCAAATTTTAAACATGACTGGGAAACGTATACAGCTACATATCGATTAAATCATAAAAACGATTTTGTAGATGCGATTTTTACGACGACAAAAGGTCAAGATATGGCGCGTATTAAAGATAAAGCTGTTAAAATTCAACTCATTAGTTACATTTCAAGAGCATAGATTTTAGGTGTTAAACGCGTTCTTTAGCGAATGTAGCTATTGAGCGCTTTTTTATATTTGAAAAAGGAGGATTTCAATGTCTGTCTATATCGAAACGGAACGCCTGATTTTAAGAGATTGGGAAGATGAAGACTTATTACCATTACAACAAATGAATGCGAACCGACAAGTGAGGCGTTATTTTACAAGTTTATTGAGCTATCAACGTTCTAAACTCGATTTTGAAGCCATGCAACGCACATTGAAAAAACATGGTATTGGGTTGTTTGCAGTTGAACTAAAAGCAACGCATCAATGGATTGGATTTATAGGTTTAAATTACCTTACTAAAGAAAGCCCATATCCATTTGATGAACTTCCGTTTTATGAAATTGGTTGGCGATTGCTACCTGAAGTATGGAATAATGGTTTAGCGCAAGAAGGGGCTAAAGCTGTTTTGAAGTATGTTGAAAAAATGGATTTAGTACCCATCTATGCGATTGCAGCAAAAAATAATACAGCTTCTATCCGTGTGATGCAAAAAATTGGAATGACTTTTGTCGATTATTTTGATAAACCTGAATTAAGTCAATTCAATGAATTAAAAGAGAACGTAAGATATGTATGGACACCACAACAAAGTGCCTAAAGGAAGATGTAGATGATTTCCTTTAGGCACTTTTTGAATGTGAAGGGCGATGCTGCATTATTTTACAGTAGTTCAGGTACATTAATCATACGTTCTAGTAGATATCGGTTTAAAATTATTTAAACGTTCAATTAAAGCTTGAGGTTCGTTATGAACGTGTGCAAGGTGTTGATATTTACTGTCTATAAAACCTTCTTTTATCATATGTTGTATTAAAGAAACGAGGGGTTGGTAGAATTGATTTGTATTATAAATGCCGATTGGTTTTTGATGTAAACCGATTTGTGCCCATGTATAAATTTCAAAAAATTCTTCTAATGACCCTGCCCCACCTGGTGCAAGAATAAATGCATCAGCAAGTTCAGATATTTTCTGTTTGCGTTCATGCATAGAATCAACAAGGATGAGTTCTGTTAAATTTTGACTAGTAATTTCACGAGTATCTAAAAAGTGAGGCATGATACCAATTACTTTTCCACCGTGATCGAGGACACCTTGTTGAACGGCACCCATAATACCGATAGATCCTGCGCCATAGACAAGTTCGATGTGTTGTTCAGCTAAATATTTTCCAAGTTGGTAGGCTTCATTTACATAAATATCGTTATGGCCTTTACTGGCACCACAAAAGACTGCAATTCGTTTAATCATATTTGTGCTCCTTTTCTAATTCGTATTGAATAATGCGTTGAAGTGCAACTTCAAAATGATGACGTTGTGCTTCGGAGAATGGTTTAGGACCCTTCGAATATCTTCGAGATTTACGACGTTCCTGTTGACTATAAAATCGTTGCGTTAATAATTGATCGATATTGTCATTAGTGTAAAAGTATCCTAAATGATGCATGACATATTTTGATTTTTGAAGTGCGATACTTGCGAGTCCGTAATCTTGTGTCACGATAAGATCGTGTACTTGCATCGATTTAATGATAGCAAAATCGACCGCATCGCGACCACCATCAATATATTTAAGTTGCACATGAGAGGGGTAATCTCGATTAGAATAATGCGCGTAACTACGAAATATGTATACAAAAATGCCTGTCCCTATAGTAAGTTCAATAATTGAATCTACTACAGGACAAGCATCGCCATCAATGAGTATACGCATATTACTTTTTTAACTTACTTAAAGCATCATCAGATACTTTATTCAGTTTTTCATCCTTACGTTGTTGGTCGTTGTCTTTCACATGTTTTTCCATTTGCGCATATTGTTGTTTGAAAAGTGGTGCGTGATTCAAGTTTTCGTCAACGTTTGTATTCAAACTTGTTTTCTCATCTTGAGGCCCTTGATTCGCATCATTTTTAGTGTTATGATGCGCTGATGATTGAGGTGTTTGATCTTTAGACACTAACCCTGTTTGGGCTTCAAAAGATTGTACTTCTGCCATTGACTTAATGCGTGGCGGTAACTTATCTTCAGACGGAGCTTCAGCAGCTAGGTCTACGTTTTGAGCACTTTTTTGTATTTTCTTTTCTAATTTTTTTGCTTGTTTTTGACGTTTTTTCTCGTCTTTCTTCTTTTGTTTTAACGCTTTTTTAGATGGTGTGCCTGTTTGGTCTTGGCCTGCTGTCATCGCTTTTGTACTTGCTGTAGCACCTAAAGTATCTGTATCTACAACGTGTTCAGATGGTTTTGGTGCATTTTTTTGAGCTTTTTTGAGTTGTTTCTGACGTAACTTTTGATTCTTTTTTGCTTGTTTTTCTTCTTCTTTATGGCGTTTTTCAATATTTTTTTGAAGCTTTTTATTCATTTTACGCGTTTGTACTTTATTTTTTTGTTCTAATTTGTCGCCATCTGCCATTACTTTAGAGCGGTCCTTATTTCCTTGAAACGCTTTTTCGTTAGCAGGAGATGCAAGCTCAAAATCTTTTGCGTCATTATTGCCAGGAACATGGCCTGCTTTTTCTTCATATTTCTGCATTTTTTCTAAGTTTTTAACCATATGCTTTTGGCGTTTTTCAATCGCTTTAGTTTCTTCTTTATGGCGCTTATCAATATGCTGTTGAAGTTTTTTATTAAACTTACTAATTTCTTTTCGGTTCTCAACTTCAAGTTCTTCGCCACGTGCACGCACATTTTCTTTTCTTCGATAACGTTGTGCTTCAGCTTCTTTTTTCATAGCTTTGTTGTAATCACGACGACGCTTTTGCGTAGCTAAGTTTTCTTTAAGCTGACCTGTGTTTGATACAACTGCGTGTGATACACGTCCAGCAGTCGACTTTACATGGTGTGCTGCATGTGTCGTTTTATGAGCCACAGTTTTAGAAGTATTCACAGTCACATCCGTCACTTTTTTGACTTCAGGATGTTCTTTGAATTTTTGACGTTCATTTATTAATGGAACGATAAAAATAGGTAATACGTTAATAATCGTTTTAATCGTTTTATTCATGCACGTTGCCTCCATTTAAGAATATACTTAAGTCCTTTTACCCTATGATACTAGAATATAAACGCACAATACAATTCATAAGGCGTGAACGCACAGGGGGAGAGATGCTATACGATTACTTTAAAACAGAATATAAAAACGGCCTAAAACACAAAAAAAGAATGAGACGCCATAGTGTCTCACCCTTATAGGGAGGTGCAAATTAATAGAATTGCATCCATTTATTCCATTTGTAACTACAAATACACGCTAAGTTCATCACAATATGAATAATTTCAAATTCAAAACCACTCACATAGCCGCGTCCTAACTTTAATGTGAAAATAGAGCCTAACATCACACTAATATAAAATACATTGACATAGGGTGTTAATATACCTGCAATCAGCATCACACCGCCAACGACTTCACCAATAGACATTAATACGGCAATCGTAGGAGGTAATCCAAGCGATCCCAAAAAGTGAATAGTGCCATCTAAGTCAACAAATTTTAATGTGCCGTGAACTAAAAAAGAAGTTGCAAGCATCCAGCGTATTAATAACATACCTAATTTCATAATGAACATCCTTTCTTGTTATATGATTTATTTAAATAAATAGTGAACTCAGTAAGTTGTTAAAGAAGTGAACGAGTATTGCTGCTTCTATACGTTTCGTTTTTAAATAAACGAGCGCAAAAATAATGCCAGAATAAAAATATGGAAGATAGCCGATGAGAGAATCAGCTTCATGTAACCACGCAAAAATGATGCTGGAAACAAGCATACCGATAAATAAATGATTTCTAAAAAACACCCGCATTACTATACCACGCATCACAATCTCTTCTGCAATTGCAGGTATAACTGCAATACTTAATATTGCTGCCCAAGTAGGTACGTCTTTAAAATCATTGAAAATATTGTCATCATTGACGCTACTAGCATCTATGAAGTAGTCAAAGAGGTTATCTAAACTTATCATTAGAAGCAGCCCAGCAATGACTAAAAACCAGTCACTTAATGTTAATGCACGAAATGACAAAAATGAAAAGCCACAACGTTGCATTATTAAAAGGATGATACAAGTTAAAAGAAAAGAAATCACTGCCCATATTGCATGGGTAGGGGTTTCATTACTTACTTCAAAAGCAATACTAAGCAGTATTGCAAACAATAACCCTTTACCAAATGCGTGCATATAGGGTGCCTTTGTTACGGCCATATCATCATCGAATCGTTTCTTTAGAGGGGTCATACATTCACCTTTCAAATTTATTTATAATGATATATTAAATGGTTTAGATAAAAATAAACATTAAATGAATCTTAAATATAATAAGGGGATTAGAATTAAGTTGATTTTAATATTGGCGTAGTGGAGAGAAGAAATATAGAAGGGGTTGGTCCAGAATTCATTGCAATTGATGATTGTCCCTAACGCCTCGATTTTTTAGGCGCCTTACCTCAAAATGAATTTTCGGTATCGGCTTAATGCTTTAGAAACTCGGCTTAAGGATCAATCACAATTCATCATATTGTTTGACACTAAGACTCAATTTATTTAGATAAATAAAAGCCAACAAAGTTCATGTATCAATGAATTTTGCTGGCATATTTTTAATTAACTGGTGT
This sequence comes from Staphylococcus agnetis, assembly GCF_002901865.1. GTDB lineage: Bacteria > Bacillota > Bacilli > Staphylococcales > Staphylococcaceae > Staphylococcus > Staphylococcus agnetis. The sequence goes on along the minus strand of NZ_PPQF01000042.1, from coordinate 29,595 downwards.
ATTATGTGCCACCTTTGAAAGATACGATATTATTTAATGATGCCATAATAAACAACTGCGATGACTACTACAAGCACGATTCGATAAATCGCAAATGGCAATAATTTGACACGTTTAATTAATGATAAGAATAATTTAATCGATAATAGACCGAAAATAAAGGCTGCAAGAAAACCAAGAATATAAAATGGAATATGTGTTAAATGAATATAGCTAAAGTTTTTAATTAATGATAAGCCACTAGCGGCCATCATAATAGGGACAGCCATCATAAATGTAAAATCTGAAGCGGATTTATGATCCATTTTCATTAAGACACCTGTTGAAATGGTAGAGCCCGAGCGTGAAAATCCAGGCCACATTGCAATAGCTTGAGAAAGACCAATTACAAACGCTTGAAAATAATTTATTTCATCGACATTTTTAGGGTTGCGTACACCGCGGCTATATTTATCTGCAATAATCATATAAATTGCACCTAAAAATAGACCAATTAATACAGTAGGCACACTAAAGAGATGTTTTTCGATAAAATCATCAAATAATACACCTAAAATACCTGCTGGAATCATACCTACTAAAATATGAGTAATTTTTAAACGTCGAGGTTTAGAGCGACGTCCTTCTTGAACTTCAGGTGCATATTTTCCAATATGAAGCATTTCAAAATATTTATGCCTAAATACCCACGCTGCAGCAAAAACAGAACCTAATTGAATCACAACTTTAAAAGTAAAAGCCGATTCTGATCCTAAAAATTGCGTAGATTTTAACCACATATCATCAACTAAAATCATATGGCCTGTTGAAGAAACGGGTGCGAACTCCGTTAATCCTTCTACAATACCAAGCACTAATGCCTTAAGCAATTCAAAAAATAGCATAACATTAACCCTCTTTATGTTTAATTTTTACTTTATAACTTAGCATATCATAGCACATCTTAATAAGCATGTCTTAATAAATAAATGCTATCAGTCCAAAGTATGAGCATCTCACATGTAAATAAACTGTCACAACTTTTTATGAAAACAAGCGTCATCAAATGCACGAAAAAATACAACCCTATATACTAGTAATACATTCATTGTAAACTGAAAAAGTATTCACGCAAATGTAAAGGACGGATAATATGAAATGGCTTCACAGTTGGTTAAAAAAATATAGGCGGTTTGCGGTGCTCTTAAGCGTGACAAATATCATGTTAGCGCTCATTATCATTACCCAAAATATTACGATTGCAATGATACTTAATGAATTATTATTAAATCAAAGCCATCATTGGCAAACGTTACTTATCATTTTAGCATTTGCACTCTTATTAAGAGCCACTTTCATGATGCTCAATGATTGGCTTGGTACACGTTTAAGTCATCATGTTAGAGGAACAGTACGACGTCAATTACTGCAATTACAATCGCAACAACCGGTTGGAACACGACTCGCTATTGCTACTGAAACGTTAAAAGAGATGCTACCGTTTTTCAAAACGTATTTACCACAACTTTTTAAATCTACATTGATTCCAATATCTATCATTATTACAATGTTCTTAATTAACCTTCCAACGGCCATCATTATGATGGTGACAGCACCTTTTATCCCGTTATTTTATATTATTTTTGGGTTGAAAACACGAGATGCTGCTAAAGATCAGATGACGTTTTTAAATCAATTCAGTCAACGATTTGTCAATTTAACACGTGGTTTAGTGACTTTAAAGTTATTTCAACATACGGATCGCGCCGTTAAAAAAATTGAACATGAAAGTACTCAATTTCGTGATAAAACCATGATTATTTTGAAAAGTGCATTTTTATCTGGTTTGATGCTAGACTTTATAAGTATGCTTGGCATTGGACTTGTAGCGCTAGAAGTTGGGTTAAGTTTAATTGTATTTCACCGTATTTCGTTTTTAACCGCTGTGATTGCTTTAATACTAGCGCCTGAGTTTTATAACGCGATTAAAGATTTAGGACAAGCGTTTCATGTTGGTAAAGAAAGTGAAGGGGCGAGTGAAATTATTCGAAATACACTTCAAGCACCGTCGGAAACACATGAAACGCCGCAAAAAATCGCAAATCAAGATGCATTAATTCAATTAAATCAAGCATCATTTCGCTATCCAAATGCAACGCATCATGCAATAAAAGCGATAGATGCTAAAATCTATGAAGGTGATCATATTGCGCTTGTAGGTCCGAGTGGCGCGGGGAAATCAACGCTCGTACGATTACTCTTAGGTGATGTGAAGGCTTCAGAAGGAAACATTACATTTTCTAAAAAGATTAATATTGGTTATTTATCTCAAAATCCTTATATTTTTAATGCATCAATTGCAGACAATATCACGCTATTTAATGACATTGATGACAATAGCATTAAAGGTGTACTTGAAGAAGTAGCGTTAGGCCATAAGATTAAACAATTTCAAGAAGGTATCCATACGCGTATCGGTGAAGGCGGAGAAATGTTATCAGGTGGAGAAATGCGCCGTATTGAACTTGCCAGAGTACTATTGTTAAAACCTGATGTCATTATTTTGGATGAACCAACAACTGGATTGGATCGTAGCACTGAACGTAAAATACAAGAAGTCGTCCAACGCCATTTTGCGCATATTACGCAAATCACGATTGCGCATCATCAAGCATCGTTGATACATGCCCATCGACGTTGGTATATCGAGCAAGGGTGTTTGATTAAAGATGATGAAACGATTTTGACAGAAATTTAATTCAATACGTTGTAGTGGGTGATAAAACTAATTAAAAAGTACAAAGACAACAAAATGGAGGTGAGATATATATGGAAAGTGACAAAACGAATGTATTAAGTCAATCAGAGAATATAAAATGGAACCGTGATATTGTAGTAGCTATTGTTTTAGGTGTTGTGGGAAGTAGTGTAGCCTTAGCAATGTTTTTCTTTAGTGGCTATATGATCACACAAAGTGCACTAGGTGCGCCACTTTATGCGCTTATGGGTCTCATTGTCACTGTAAAACTATTTGGCTTTACACGGGCGATAACGCGTTATTATGAACGTTTGCTCTCACATCGCGCGACCTTCACAATGTTACGTGATGTAAGAGTGCACTTTTATCAAGCGTTGATTCCTATCGTTCCTAATGTTTTTAGACAATTTAAAACAAGTGACTTATTAGGCAGAATGGTTTCACAAATTGAGGCGTTACAAAATATTTATTTACGCGTGTATTATCCACCGATTGTATTAACATTGACGAGTGGATTAACCATTGGTGTTTTGCTTTATTTTTCAATTTGGCATGCACTGACGCTTTTAATTGTGATTGGACTCTCGCTATGGTGTATTCCATGGATGAGTGCTAAGCGTGCAACAATGATTAAAAAAGATATGGACCAAAAATATCAAATGTTAATGCATCAATATTATGATTATATTTTAGGGTGTGAGGAATTAAAACGGTTTGGTCAGCGTCACTCTTATGAAACACGTCTTTTAAATGCAGAAGCAGCACTCAGTGACGTGGAGTATCGAGAACAAATGTTTCATATTATTTACCAATACATCTTAAATGTGATAAGTATGATAGCTATATTTATGACTATTTTATTAACTGCGATCCAGGTGAAATCTGGAGCATTTGATCCTATCTATGCTACAAGTATTGTACTGATGTTACTCACTTTATTTGAGCAACATGTCATGATGAGTCAGGTGGCCTATTATAAAAGTGAGACAGATGAGGCAATCCATCAATTAAATGATGTGATGTCGGTGGCGCAATTAGATGAAGGGACACACCACGTTAAAGTACATCAATTAGACAAGCAAACACCATTATTTCATCTCGAAGGTGTATATTACCAATTTCCAACGCAACAACGCGCCACTTTAAAAGATATTCATCTTAATATTCATAGGGGAGACCATATTGCAATTATAGGAGCTTCTGGTTCTGGTAAATCGACATTGTTACACATTTTATTGGGACTATATCCAATTACTGAAGGAGAGATGGCTATAGGAGGTCAAGTTGATTTTCATCGCACGCATTGGCTAACTCAAGTGAACCCACTTATGCAAGATGCACAATTTTTTGATGGCACACTTCAAGACAATTTATTAACTACGTATGGTGAGGAAGCGTGTCTCGATGCTTTACGCCGTGTGGGTCTTGATAATATTCCTTTAACAAGAGCAGTTACATTAAACAAAAATGCGTTATCAGGCGGTGAGTTTCAAAGATTAGCAATTGCCCGTTTATGGTTAAAAAATGCGCCTGTGTGGATTTTAGACGAGCCTACTAAGGGCATTGATGCGCAACAAACGTCACATATCATGCGTCAAATGCATCAAACTGCAGAAACACTCATTGTTGCAACTCATAATTTAGAAATATTAAAGGACTTTGATGTCGTTTATAAAATGGAAGAGGGTATGTTAACGCGCGTTGACCCTCAGTTACTTTGAAAGTACACAAAAAATCGTGATATGGAAGAAGGGCTTGGATTTTAATCCAAGCCCTTGGTTACATGTGCCATGCTTTAACTATAAGGAAGAAGAATCGCCTATCTTCTTCACATATATGCTAAATAATCCAAATTTTAATCCATTTAGTTAGAATAGGGTGTAATAGCTTTAGGGCCTACACCTTTACTGAAGTTAATCTGTACACTCAATTATTTTGATTCACTAAAAGCAGTAATGATTTTATCAAGTAAACGGTTCAATTCTTTGATTTCATCGGGATCAAGCGAAGACGCTTCTGCAACTGTTTTTGAAGCGTTTTCTAATTCAGGTTTCATACTTTCACTTTTTTCAGTTAAATGTACGTATACTTCACGTTGATCGATTTCAGAACGTTCTCTTTTAATTAAATCGATTTGCTCCATACGTTTCAATAACGGTGAGACAGTACCTGTATCTAATGCAAGGTCTGTTACAACTTTTTTAACATTAACAGGTGACTGGTTCCAAAGAATTTCTAAAACTAGAAATTGTGGATACGTTAAGTTGTACTTTTTGAAAATTTTGTTTGAATAATAACGATTCACTTGACGTTGTGCATTATACAAACTAAAACATACTTGCTCTTTTAAATTAAGATGATCAGACATAATTTTTTTCCTCCAGACATTCTATCCGTATTTCTCTCTCACGGATGGGAATCCGTCCATAATTGAGTGGATTTAAGTCGCTCTACTTAAATCTATGCTATGCTAAAAATAAAGCATGCAGTAATTTTAGAAGATTCTACACACTTTATCAAGCTAAAAGACAGATTTACACATACATTGTTGAAAATTTGTTGTTTATTTAAGAGAAAGGTTAGATTTTATGTTAAATAATAAAACAAAAGTTACAATTGTAAACGGTTTTTTAGGGAGCGGAAAAACCACATTCTTAAGTAATTATATGCCCCAAATATTAAAAAATGATGAGAAAGTTGCGCTAATTGTAAACGAATTCGGTAACTTTGACATGGATAGCGAACTTTTAAACCATATCGATACGAAAGTGTCTTTAATGCATGGTTGCGTATGTTGTGACTTACAAACAGAGCTCGTGAGTACCATACACCATTTAATCATACATAATCAAGTAGAACACATTGTAATTGAAGCGACAGGCATCGCAAATCCTATTGATATGTTGATGGCGTGTGAAGACCCTATAATTTCACAACGCGTTCAATCCCCTCAAGTCATCACAATTGTTTCAGCATCTGATATTTGTCGTAAAGCATCCTTTAGCCAAGCCAAACAACAATTAATAGAAGACCAAATGCGTGCCAGTCATCATATCATCATCAATAAAATCGATTTGCTAGACAATGCGGAACAGCAAACAGAGGCTGTTAAAGCTGTTCGAAAGTATGCACCACATAGTCAAATCATTTCAACGTCATATGGACAGTTGTCCCCAGTGCTTTCCTACGATAACACTACCCAGAAAATGCCCGCTCAAACGACAGGTCACCCAACTTTTCAAAGTATGACGTATACCTTTCAAGGTCCTATTGCCCAAGATGCATTTATCGAATTTATATTGAAGTTACCTGAAACGATACATAGAGCGAAAGGATTTATTCGATTTAGAGCAGAACCGCAAGAAACAATAGTATTTCAATTTGCACAACCTGTACCTTCTTTAGAAAAAATAGGTGAAAGTGATGTACCACTTTCAATCGTTTTGATCGGAGAACATTTAGATAAAGCGCAATTAAGAAATCAGTTAGATATGTTACAATTTAGCTAATAGTAGAAGCGGGGTGGCTTATAATGGAAAAAGTATCAATTAACCAACACGTGTCTTACTCAAAAATAATTCAAGGGTTTTATCGTGCTGATTGTTGGCACATGTCCAAGCAAGAATTAAATACATTTATTCATCAATTAGTAGCGCGTGGAGTTACAACGATGGACCATGCAGATATTTATGGAAAATACACAGTTGAACAAATGTTTGGAGAGGCTTTAAAGTTATCACCTCATTTAAGAGAGAAGATTGAAATTGTAACGAAGTGTGGAATTGTACAGCCTAATGATATTTTTCCAGATCAAACAGCACACCGATATGATTTAAGTAAAAAGCATATTACACGTTCTGTTGATCGTGCTTTGAAAAATTTGGGTGTAGATTCGATCGATACATTATTGATTCATCGCCCATCACCATTAATGAAACCATGTGAAATTACAGAAGCACTTCAAGATTTAGTTGAAGAAGGTAAAGTGAAGTCTTTTGGTGTATCAAACTTTAGACGTTCCCAATACGAATTGCTGAATGATTGTTTAAAAGATGACCGCTTTCATATCGCAGTGAATCAAGTAGAAATTTCACCGTATCATTTAGATGCATTCCACGATGGTACGATTGATGATATGTATAAAGATGATGTGAAATTAATGGCGTGGGGACCTTTTGCAGGAGGAAAGTTATTTGATCCAACTGATAAAAAATCACAACGTGTCCTTCCAGTATTAGAACGGCTTGCAAAAGAGTACAATACCCATGTCGCATCTATTATTGTCGCTTGGTTTCATAAACACCCAGCGTCTATCTTACCTATATTAGGCACGCATCGGATAGAACGTGTTGACCAAGCTATTCATGGATTAGACATTTCATTGAAAGAACAAGATTGGTTTGATATTTATACCGCAGCTCAGGGCTATGATATACCCTAAGTCATTTAAAGGAGATTGAAATATGGCTCATGATTCTAAACGCCAACAATTTGTGTTTATGCGCAATATGATTGCGTTACCTTATGTTCTATTTGCCATTTTAATGATGATGGTGGTACTTTTTTCGCCACAATTAATTTGGTTTGTAGCAATAACGGGTGTGTTTATGGTCTATCACGTTATTGCCACATTTATTGCATTTTTATTGAAGTACGGCAAAATTTGTTTAATATTACTCTTTATGACGCTTTGTGTTGTAGGGGGATTTGCTGCAATTCTTCACGTGTTTTTAACATTACATGCATAATCATGATAACAGTTCAGGCAGCCAATTTACGTAGGTGATTGCTGTCTGAAATATTTTTTACAATTAACGAAAACGCTTTCATAAAATCAGTTCATTCCACGAGTACAATGGTATAATAAGGATGAAAAGAGTATAAGGGGGAGCATGTTGATGAAACGTAAAAAAGTCACAATAGTAGGGTCTGGACATACTGGCGCAACATTAGCATTTATTATTGCTACACATGATATTGCGGATGTTGTTTTAGTAGATCGCAAGAAGAACGAAGCACAAATCAAAGGGAAAACATTGGATATTTTACAAAGTGGTTCGATACTAGGGTTTGATACGCATGTAACATCCACAGTTGATTATGCTGAAACTGCTGATTCAGATGTCGTAGTCATAACTGCTGGTGTGCCACGATTGCCAGGTATGTCGAGAGATGAGTTGATTCAAACCAATGAACAAGTGATGATTGAAGTCACAGAACAAATTGTTAAATATTCGCCACACTGTAAAATTATTGTATTGACGAACCCTGTTGACGCGATGACATATACAGTATATCAACATTCTGGATTTTCAAGTGAACGTGTGATGGGCCAGTCAGGTGTGCTTGATTCAGCACGCTTTAATACCTTTGTAGCTGAGGCACTCAATGTAGCTGTAAATGACGTACATGGTATTGTTTTAGGTGGTCATGGTGATACTATGGTGCCACTCATTCGACACTGTCATGTAAATGGGGTGCCAATTACAGAACTTTTACCTCAAGAGAAAATTGATGACATTGTAAAACGTACGCAAGGTGGAGGCGCTGAAATTGTAAAATTATTGGGTGATGGCTCTGCGTACTATGCTCCTTCAGCAGCGGTTTATGAAATGATTGAAGCAATCATTTTGGATAAGCAACGCGTGCTACCAACTATCGCATATTGTGATGGGACATACGGTTTAGAAGATTTATACATTGGTGTCCCTACCGTTGTAGGTGGGAAAGGGATTGAAAAAATAATCGAGCTGGATCTTACTAGTGAGGAGAAACAACAATTTAAACATTCTGCAGAAGCGGTCAGTGCGTTAAAGTCAACTTTAAAAAGTGTACAAAAATAAAACTGACATAGCGTGGCGGTTGTAAAAATGTACAATGGTGCATATTGAGTTACACATAAAGCGGATGCTTAGTAAATGACTAAAAGCCTTCAAAGTTCATCTTAACATGAATTTTGAAGGCTTATATATTTAATATTTATGCCAAGCTTTGTACGATAACGCCGACAAAGGATACGGCATTTACAAGCATATGTAAAAATATGGAAACCGCAATGTTACAATTTGTGCGTATATACATTATAACGAAAAGTGTTGCCATGACTAGGTAAGGTATCACTTCAAGTGGTGATTGGGCGTTAGTTACATGTAACATAGCAAAAGTCACCACAGAAATACCCCCCATCACCCAAACGCCAAACTTTTTACCGAGTTCACCAATAATAACATGCCTAAAAAGTAGTTCTTCAGTAATGGGAACTAAAATCACTAAAACGATAAAAACTAAAGGCAACCAGGCTTTATCTTGAAATAATTCGACGATGCCTTTTTGGTTGACTGTAGTATCAAATTGCCAAGATTTAGGCAATAATTTGAAAGTGATGCTCATAACGATACTTACAACTACATATAAAATATAAGCGAATAAGACGAGTTTCATCTGTGATTGAAGTTCTCGTAATCGTTGGAAAATTTTTGTTTTGAGATGCTTCCGATGTGACCATATTAAGAATGATATCACAGATAAACTCGTGCATACACTCGTTAATAAAAACACCTTCGGATGTTCGATGTTATAGTTAAACAAAACCGGATGAATAGAATAAATTATAAAACTGAAAACCGTAGCACTTATATAATAAATAACGAAGCCTAACAAATCTCTCCATGCAGGGCGAAGCGTTTTATGTTGATTCATACCAACCCTCCTTAAAAAATGAATACTTCTATTTAACCACAAAAAGTACTATATACAATAATACAAATTCAAAAAATGTAATAATATACATATACTTTAAACGTAATTTTATATTTAAGGGGACTTTCCACTCTGGGTAGTGCCGTTCATAATAAAAAAGTTGAATTAAAAATAATCCGATGCCAAAAGGCATAAAGAACAACATGATTGCCCAATATAAAGGCCATTTAAGTTGGTAAAGCAATATTGACATAAGGCATTGTAAGATGATGAGCAATAGTAACACAGTCATGATTTTGTTCTCACTCCTTTCAAGCATAAGAGTAAGAGGCATTGCATCAGTGCAATTAATCCAATAAATGTTATCGCATGAGCATCTATCGATTTTAAAGTTGAAATAACCACAGAAAATGGATTGTTAATGAGATGCACACTATGGAATCTTAAAAAACGGCCCACATAAATGCCCAATCCATTCAATAACGTCATTCCTAATAAAATGATGTAGCGGGTCCATAACGGAAATGGTAAATGAAAGAGTTCTAAAGCAATAAGTGTAAAACAATATACCGCAAATAAAACACCTGTCACCAATAATCCAAAATGAATCCATTCAATCAAAACTAAACCGGATAAAAAGCTAAACGAAAATTGATTTAAATGTATAAGGTCTGTCACCATGTAGAATGTATTAGGTAACATCAGTATAAAAATGCCCAGATATATGACAAATAATGGCCATTCGAATAACCGTTTAGGTACGAATAATTTTAGTAGATATGCGAGTTCTAAAGGGATATAGGCGAGTGTCAGATTTAATAATAAAAATTTGAAATGGTTCGGAACAACGAGTGTTGTGACGAATAAAAATACATATAAGAGCCGAGCGATATAACGCGCTTGCATCTCATCCCTCCTCGAAATTGATGAATATGATAAACTGAAACTAATCTTTATGCGATAATGGTTTTAAAAAGTACGTGCCCATAGACTTGATATCCGTCAAATACACTACGGAATATCTATTGAAATTTCAACTCATAACGCTTTCCAATTTATGTTGACTATTATATAATATGCTAACCATTTTTAATTGTAGGGGGTGTATTGAACCATGACAAAACAGTTTATCATTTTATATATGAATATATTTCTCATCTTTTTAGGCATTGGTCTTGTCATACCGGTATTGCCGATTTATTTAAAAGATTTAGGATTAACAGGTGCAGATTTAGGGGTTTTAGTAGCAGTTTTTGCACTTGCGCAGATGGTAATTTCTCCCTTTGGTGGCACACTTGCAGATAAGTTAGGTAAAAAACTTATCATATGCATTGGATTAATTTTGTTTAGTTTATCAGAGTTCTTATTTGCGATTGGTCATACATTTCCTATTTTAATGATTTCTCGTGTGTTAGGTGGATTTAGTGCAGGTATGATTATGCCTGGCGTTACGGGGCTTATTGCCGATATTTCACCTGCGCAAGATAAAGCACGTAATTTTGGCTATATGTCTGCAATTATTTCTGCTGGCTTTATATTAGGTCCAGGTATTGGTGGATTTTTAGCAGAAATCTCTCACCGTGTACCCTTTGTTTTTGCAGGTATACTTGGTATTTTCGCATTTGTGGGTACCGTATTCTTTGTCAAAACATCTCAAGACACATCTACACAAGGCTTTACTACACTTGAGACACACAAATTAAGTCAGGTTAATTTAAAAATGTTTGTAACGCCTGCACTTTTAACCTTAATTTTAGCGCTTGGATTATCAGCATTTGAAACTTTATTCCCTTTATATACGGCAGACAAAATGGATTTTCAACCTTCAGATATCTCTATTGCAATAGTAGGCGGAGGCGTATTTGGAGCAATCTTTCAAATATTTTTCTTTGATAAATTAATCCGTCATTTTAATGAATTAACGTTTATTACGTATGCATTAATCTACTCTGCCATTGTATTAAGTTTTCTTATTTTTGCTTATTCATACTGGCAAGTCATGGTGATCTGTTTTATTGTGTTTATCGGTTTTGACTTAATCCGACCTGCGTTAACAAATTATTTTTCAAATATTGCAGGAGACCGACAAGGGTTTGCTGGGGGCATCAATTCTACATTTACAAGTATGGGCAACTTTGTGGGGCCTTTAATTGCAGGTGGGTTTTATGATTTGAATATTGAATATCCGTTAATCATGTCTATCGCATTTATGTGTTTAGGTTGTATCATTATATTTATTGAACAACGATTGAGGTCTCATTATAAAGCGTCTTGATTTGAGACTTGCATAGATATCCAATAAAGTAGTTATGTTTATAAAAAGTAGGAGCGACAAAGATGCATATTAAAATATTAGGATTTAACTTATTTCAAAAAGGGGGGACATCACGCAGTAATCTGAACTTACTACGTGCCCTTAAAGCAGCGAATCATACGGTCACATACATTAATTATGTACCATTTCGTAAGCGCCATGTCGAACACTTAAAAAAAACAGCTGTTCGCGAAATAGAGGGCGTAAATTTTGAAAGTTTTCATAATGTGAAATCTTTAACTGCGTGTGATGTGCTTATTTTAACAAGAGAAGATTTTTTTAAATATGCGCGTGAGGTGAAACGTCAAGCACCGACAATTCAAATTTTAGGTGAAATACATGCGCCTTTAGCATATATTAATCCATCTTTTGATTTGGCATTAGAAGCAATAGATGCAGTGCGTGTCAGTACGCCGGACATCGCAAAAGCGTTTGCATCACGATTTGAATATCCTTACGTTTTTCCGATGTATGTTAATACAGATCATATTGTCTTTCAACCTCAACCAAGTCCTAACACGAAAGCGCTCATGATGAAAGCGCGTTTTGAGGATGCCATAAAAGACATTTCTTACGCTCTAAAGTTAATGCATTTCATTGTTTACACAAAAGGTCACCATGATGTTGAACTTCATATACAAGGGTATGGTCCTTCTTTAGAATTATATGAACAACTTATTACGTATTATCAATTAGAACGCCAAGTTTTTTTGAATGGAGACATACCAAAGGATGCGATATATATTTCAACTTCTCCTTATGAAACGTTAGGTTATTCTATACTAGAAGCAATTGGTGATGGCAACCAAGCATGCATCTATCCTGGAGATGACGCGGTACTAACATCGATTTATCAACCGTTTCACGCTGTCCATTTTTTAAATAAACAGTTAGAACATGATTACCAAGTTATTATGGCCACCATTCAAGAAACCTATACGGACACCATACGTAATGAAGACTTTCACTATTTTAATCAACAATTTCAATATGAGGACTATAGCGACACATTGTTAAGGCAATTGGCTGAAAAGGCGGATCAGCATGTGATAACGCCACATTTAATAGAAAAAACGCGTGTTGAACTGCCATTCTATTACAGTCGATATGTCGTAAAACATACCGTAAAAAAAGCGTTGAACCGTTTGCCTAATAGCTTTAAACGCGTACTGAATAAAAAGTCACGACTCTATCAATATATGCGTCGAGGGATATTTGCTGTAGAAAAACAAGTGAAACAACGACGTCAACAGCGCATACATCCTTCGCATTCTCATGTGTTTATTGAATCTTTTCATGGCAAAAATTTTTCGGGCGATCCTAAAGCAATCGCACTTGAAATTCAGCGTCAATATCCTGACAAAGTTATATATGTTAGTGCTGCGAATGAATATGTTGATATTGAAATACGCCAATTTGATATGCAACCTGTTCGTTTTGGGTCACGTGAATACATTCAAGCGTTTGAACGTGCGCAATTTGCCGTGATTAATGGTAACTTGTGGGATCGTTTACTCAAACATCCAAAACAAACTGTGATTCAAACGTGGCATGGGATGCCTTTAAAACGGATGGTGAATGATTTGATGGATCCAGTAGAACGCCAACAACAAAGTGAAGCGTTCTTGCCTAGAATGTTAAAATGGGATGTTTTACTGTCGTGTTCAGAACGTTATGAAGCATTGATTTCAAGTGCGTTTAATTTATCTCAACATCCATCATTAAATATTTGGCGCGAGGGTGCACCACGTAACAGTATGCTTATTAGGCATCAAGAGGATGAGCATAAGCGTCACGACATTCAAGAAAAATATGTGGGGATAGCGACTCCGGAGAAACGATATATCTTATTTTGTCCAACATGGCGTAAATCGCAACGTCAAAATGTGTCAGAACTTGATTTGAAGACGCTTGTGCATTTATTACCTGACAACTATGAAGTCATTGTGAAACTACATCCAAATGAAGGTCATTTGTATACTACTTATCGTAATATGGATTCGCGTATTCATTGCTTTATGAATGAATGGGTAGACATACAAGAATTATACTTAATATGCGACGCGCTCATTACAGATTATTCATCAGCGTTATTTGATTACGCACATTTAAATCGTCCAATAATCGTATTAGATGAAGATACACAGGATTATCATCAAACTGTGGGCTTTTATTTTGAATTGGATGAAATGGTTTCCGTGAAACAATGTACTGCAAATGCAGAAGTCATTGCAGATTACATCTTAAAGCATAAAAGCGTAGACCATTCGGCTATTATTCGTAAATTCATGGTATTGGATCATGAAGCATCTGATAAAAATATCGTAAATCACATGTTTAGTGATAAGTAGGAGAGGACTTATAGTGAAAAAAACGAATGCAATGCGACTCTTAGATAAGCACAAGGTAACGTATGATGTACGCGCATTTGAAGTGAGTGAGGCACATATGGATGGGGAAATGGTGTCATCAAAAATCGGTGTGCCCCCTCACCAAGTTTTTAAAACACTAGTCTTAGAAAATGAGAAGCGCGACCATTTTGTTTGTGTCATCCCTGTGAGTGCGCAACTCGATTTAAAATATGCAGCGCAACAATTTCGTCAAAAGAAATTACAATTAATGCCTCTTGATGATTTAAAACGTGTAACGGGTTATATTCGTGGAGGGTGCTCGCCTTTAGGAATGAAGCGATTGTTTCCGACAATTATCGATCTTACAGCATTTTCACAAGATGTCATATATGTTAGTGGGGGTCAACGTGGCGTCCAAATAGGCGTTGCGCCAAAGACGCTCGCAACCATTGTAAATGCACAATGTGCACACATTTCAATCGCAAATAATTGAGTAATAATTTGACACATGTAGTGGTTTCGCAATGAAATCGCCCAACATGTGTCATTTTTATATCATTTTATGATTGTTTATGATTGTTTGTGAAAGAAAATGATTGATTTTTGGAAACGCATTCATTATACTGTAAGAGAAATGAGGTGGAGGCATGTTAACTGAAAAACGTCATGAGATGATTATTGCTGCACTTACACAACATCACTTTTTATCATTACAACATTTAATGGAGTACACAGGGTGTAGCGCGTCTACCATTCGTCGGGATTTAACGAAGCTACAAGATGAAGGTGTTTTAATTCGTGTTCATGGTGGGGCTAAACTGAGTCAAGTACAACATGAACTTGCATTAGATACAAAGCGAACGCAACATATTGATGAAAAAATACACATTGCTAAACAAGCAGCATCAATGATTAAAGATGGCGATAGTATTTATATTGATGCAGGTTCTACAACGTTAGAGATGATTGCGTATATTGATGCGCAAGATGTGACTGTAGTCACTAATGGTCTACCTCATGTCGATGCACTGATTAAAAAAGGTTTGCGTCCAATAGTTGTCGGAGGAACAATTAAAACGACAACAATGGCAGTTGTAGGTGTAAGAGCCGCCGACAGCTTAAAGCATTATTCATTTAATAAAGTTTTTTTAGGTATCAATGGCATTGATTGTGATGCAGGGTTCACTACACCTGATGAACAAGAAGCATTAATGAAAGAAAATGCGATGAAACAAGGGTTACAGACATATATTCTCGCTGATGCATCTAAATTTCATCAAAGTTACTTTGCACGAATTTATACGCAAGACGAACCAATTATTATCACGTCCCAAAAGGCGATGGATACGATTGATCTCAATCGTTTTAAAGCCAAATATGAATTTTTAGGAGGAGCAGAATGATATATACAGTGACTTTGAACCCATCAATTGATTATATTGTCTTTCTAGACGACTACCACACTGGTAAATTAAATCGTTCAACCGCAACGGCTAAATTTGCAGGTGGCAAAGGGATTAATGTATCAAGAGTTTTAAATACACTCAACGTTCCTTCCGTTGCGTTAGGGTTTATTGGTGGATTTCCAGGCCGATTTGTTCAAACACAATTAGAAACGTCAGGTATTCCAACGCAGTTTACTGAGGTAGATGAAGATACACGCATTAATATCAAGCTGAAAAGTGACGATGAGACAGAAATTAATGCGCCTGGTCCACATATAACACAACACCATTTTCAAGATTTACTTAATCGTATCGCTCAAACAACAGAAAACGATATCGTTGTTTTAGCCGGCAGTGTGCCAAGTAGCTTGCCGCAATCAACGTATGCGGAGATTGCTAAAGTTGTAGAACAAACAGGAGCAAGACTTGTTGTAGATGCTGAAAAAGGATTGATGGAAGGAATATTACCGTATCATCCTTTACTTATTAAACCAAATCAACATGAACTTGAAGAGATGTTTCATACACAAATCACTACTGATCAAGAAGTGATTCACTATGCTACAAAACTTCTTCATAAAGGTGCACAAACCGTGCTCGTTTCACTTGGAGGAGACGGTGCGATTTATGTTGATCAACACTGTGCATATAAAATATTAGCGCCGAAAGGGACCGTGGTGAATACGGTAGGTGCTGGGGATAGTACGGTTGCAGGTATGCTTGCAGGTTTATCATTATCACTTTCAATCGAAGCGCAATTAGAACTGGCTATCGCAGCAGGCTCAGCGACCGCATTCAACGATGATTTGGCAGAACGTGAAGCAATACAATCATTACAATCAAGCGTGTCAGTGACACCATTAAATAAGGAGGGGTAACATGAGAATTACAGAGTTACTCACGAAAGAAACCATTGCGATGGACTTAACAGCAACAGATAAAAAGAGTGCGATTAAGGAACTTGCATCGCAACTCGACAAGGCTGGAAAATTAAATGATGTCTCAGCATTTATTGAAGGGATTGAAAATCGCGAACGTCAAAGTTCAACTGGAATTGGAGAAGGTATTGCGATACCTCACGCTAAAGTTGCAGCTGTAGCACAACCGGCCATTGCATTTGGTAAATCGAAAGCGGGTATCGATTATGACAGTTTAGATATGCAGCCCGCACATTTATTCTTTATGATTGCAGCACCAGAAACAGGCGCACAAACACATTTGGATGCATTGGCAAAATTGTCAGGTATTTTAATGGATGAGGCAGTTCGTGCCCGTTTGTTAGACGCAACTACGCCTGAAGAAGTGTTGGCGATTATTAATGAAGCAGATGATGAAGCAACAGATGAAAATAGTGATATTCAAGAAACAGTGGCACCCTCAAACAATGACGAACCTTATGTTTTAGCGGTGACAGCTTGTCCAACAGGTATCGCGCACACATTTATGGCACGCGATGCATTGAAGAAACAGGCAGATCAAATGGGCGTTAAAATGAAAGTTGAAACGAACGGTGCAGGTGGTATTAAAAATAAATTAACTGATGAAGATATTGCGCGTGCAACTGGAATCATTGTTGCTGCCGATGTTCACGTGGAAATGAATCGTTTTGATGGTAAAAATGTCGTTCAAGTTCCAGTAGCAGATGGCATTAAGCGTCCTGAAGCGTTGATTCAAAGCGCCATGGATTCAAATAGAAAACCTTTCGTAGCAGAAGGGCGTCATGACAACTCTGAGTCAAAAGAAGAAAAATTAGGAATAGGTAAAACGATTTATAAACATTTAATGAATGGTGTTTCAAATATGTTACCGCTTGTCATCGCGGGTGGTATATTAATGGCTATTGTATTTATGATCGGACCAAACGCGTTTGATCCAAAAAGCTCGGACTATCATCCATTTGCGGCAACGTTATGGGAAATAGGGAATAAAAGTGCCTTTGCCCTTATTGTACCTATTTTAGCTGGATACATTGCACGAAGTATCGCAGATAAACCAGGTTTTGCTGCTGGTTTAGTGGGTGGTATGTTAGCTGTGACAGGTGGTTCTGGATTTATCGGTGGGATTATTGCCGGTTTCTTAGCAGGTTATTTAACGCAAGGGATTAAAGCATTAACGAAAAATTTCCCACCGATGTTAGAAGGTTTAAAACCGACATTAATTTATCCGATTTTCTCCGTTCTTATTACAGGCTTATTAATGATTTATGTATTTAATACGCCTGCAGCATGGTTAAATGAAGCACTTCAAAATGGACTTAACGGACTCTCAGGTTCTAACATTGTTATTTTAGGTATTGTAATTGGCGCGATGATGGCTATCGATATGGGTGGTCCATTCAATAAAGCAGCATATGTCTTTAGTACGGCTGCGTTAACAGCAGGAAACGCTGCACCGATTACTGCAGCCATGGTTGGCGGTATGGTACCACCTATCGCAATTGCCTTTGCCATGATTATCTTTAAAAGAAAATTCACGAGAGCACAACGTGGCTCTATTATTCCGAACTTTGTGATGGGCGCATCATTTATTACTGAAGGTGCGATTCCATTTGCTGCAGCAGATCCGTTACGTGTGATCCCATCCATGATGTTTGGCTCAGGTATTGCCGGTGGATTAGCATTATTATTTGGTTCACGTATTCAAGCACCACATGGTGGTTTAGTTGTTATTTTCGGCACAGATATCAGTCATGCGCTATTTACAATCATAGCAATCTTAATCGGTGCGCTCGTAAGTGCTGTGCTTTATGGTATGTTAAAAAAGAATACTGAGACAGTTCAAGCTACGAAATAAATATCACATTTGCATGATAGTATCACAATTTAGTAGTTAAGACACGAAGTTTGACATTACATTCAACCTCCAAGGCTCATGGATATGACACTTGGGGGTTTTTTATCTTTAGATCACATATTTTTATAGTTACGTGTTCATTTTTTACCTGAAAAACAATATTTTAAAATCGATAAAACCCAACACAATCTTCACTTGAATTAGGTTGTCAGGGTGAGTATTTATAGTATAATTTCACTAAGAATTATGCTATGATAAAATTAATATTTTTGCGTCTGGAGGGAGCTCAATGGGAAGGATTTAACATCAAGAACGGCACTAGCACAACGAATTAAATTTTTGATGTCATCGCCTTACATGAGCGATGCAAAATAACGGAGGTGAATCCCTTTCTATAAGGGAACTAATTGGATAGTACGACCATATTATATTTAACAATATTTGTAGCATTAATTGCATTAACCACAGTATTCGTGGGTTCGGAGTTTGCGTTAGTAAAAGTGCGTGCTTCACGTGTGGAACAACTCATTGCTGAAGGTAACGGCAATGCAAGAGTTGTGAAAAAAATGATTTCAAATCTAGACTATTATTTATCTGCATGTCAATTGGGTATTACAGTGACGTCGCTTGGATTAGGATGGTTAGGTGAACCTTTATTTGAACGTATTTTACATCCTGTCATCGAATTATTACATTTACCGAATGCATTAGTCGCAACCATCTCGATTGTGACAGCATTTATCATCGTAACCTATATCCATGTGGTCGTCGGAGAACTTGCACCTAAAACACTCGCAATTCAGTATACAGAAAATATTGCGTTATTGTATGCGCGTCCACTTTACATTTTTGGTTTAATCATGAAACCATTAATTTGGCTAATGAATGGTTCTGCACGCTTGATTATTCGTTTATTCGGTGCAGACCCTAATGCAGGTAACGAAGCGATGTCTGAAGAAGAACTAAAAATCATTATGAATAATAGTTATCATGGTGGCGAAATCAACCAAACAGAACTTGCATATATGCAAAATATATTTTCATTTGATGAACGTCATGCTAAAGATATTATGGTACCGAGAACACAAATGATCACATTAAATGAACCGTTTAATGTTGATGAATTACTCGAAACGATAAAAGAACATCAATTTACACGTTATCCAATTACTGAAGATGGAGATAAAGACCATATTAAAGGGTTTATCAATGTAAAGGAATTTTTAACAGAATATGCTTCGGGCACACCGATTAAAATAGGGAACTATATTCATGAGTTGCCGATGATTTCAGAGACGACAAGAATTAGCGATGCATTGATACGAATGCAACGTGAACATGTTCATATCAGTTTAATCATTGATGAGTATGGCGGTACAGCTGGGATATTAACTATGGAAGATATCCTTGAAGAAATTGTAGGCGAAATTAGAGATGAATTTGATGATGATGAAGTCAATGATATTGTCAAATTGGATGACAACACATATCAAATTAATGGACGTGTATTATTACGTGATCTTGAAGAAGAATATGGAATAGCGTTTGAAGATTCAGATGATATTGATACTATCGGTGGTTGGTTACAATCTCAAAATACAGAGCTTGAACAAGACGACTATATTGATACGCAATATGATCGATGGATTGTTTCCGAAATTGAAAACCATCAAATTATCAGTGTATTATTACGTTATGAATGTCATGAAGAGCGTCATCGCATTGGTGATGAAGACGACGAGACACTAGAAAACGCTCAAGATAAATAATAAAAAAACGGACATGTTTGCTTATCTATATGATGTATAAGTAAGTGTCCGTTTTCTTTTCTTAATGCTCTAAGCGAATGTAATATAAAAATGGTTGAATCATATCAAATGTTCACTTTTCGCTAGATGTCAGAGTACTTATATTGGTATAGTTAAAGGAAGAGTGACAACATTTTTTAGTTAAATATGTTAAAATATCAGCGCATTGTGATACGCAAACAGCGTTGATTGTTTTGTACGCTTATAAAAAAATAAAGTGGAGATAAGTAGGTGCACTATAATGAAATTGAGAGTCATCGTACCTTGTTATAACGAGACGGAAATAATAAAAGAAACCATTACTAAATTAACGTCAATTTTAGATGAAGCCTCTAAGTTAAAGTCATTTGATTATGATGTCTTGTTTGTTGATGATGGAAGTAAAGACAATACAATTGAAATTCTACAAAATGCTGCAGCGTCTAATGCTAAAGTAAAATATCTTTCTTTTAGTCGTAACTTCGGTAAAGAATCTGCCATGATTGCTGGATTTGAACATAGTACAGACTGTGATGCCGTGGTCATGATTGATGCCGATTTACAACATCCGCCTGAACTCATTCCTCAAATGGTCGATATGTATCGTGAAGGATACGACCAAGTGATCGCCAAACGTAATCGTGAAGGTGAAAATGCTCCTCGTAAATTCATGACACGTATTTACTACAAAATGATTAATTATTTTGTTGAAGAAATCCACTTAGAAGATGGTGTGGGTGATTTTAGATTACTCAGTCAGCGTGCGGTCCAATCACTTGTGAGTTTAAGTGAATATAATCGTTTTTCAAAAGGATTATTTGCATGGATTGGTTATAATACAAAAGTCATCACGTATAAAAATGTAGAACGTGAAGCTGGAGAATCAAAATGGTCTTTTGGTAGTCTACTGAATTACGCGATTGATGGTTTAATTTCATTTAATAATAAGCCTTTGCGTACGATGATTTATTTAGGTTTCATTATCTTTATGATGAGTATGCTTTATGTGGCGTATTTATTGTTTGATACCATTACACATGGTGTATCCGTACCAGGATATTTTACTATCATTGCAGCAGTATTATTTATCGGAGGCATTCAACTGATATCGATAGGGGTTATTGGTGAATATATCGGTCGCATCTATTACGAAGTGAAACGAAGACCCAAATATATCGTTCAAACTTCAAACCTACAACCTCCAAAAATGACACATGATCACGAATAATAGCAATGAAAAAAACTTTAAGTATCGGATATTATTCTATACTCAATAGGGATTGGGACGTAACAATCCTGTAAATCAACTTAGCCAATAAAATTCATTCTTTTTACGCTCCCTATAAAGTAGACACTTAAAAAGTGAAAACTTTATAGGGGCTTTTTATATGAGGAGAAGCATCGTCAATGAAAACTTTACTTTAATTGTTTCCTTTGCTGAAACTTTTGAGGTGATTCGACTAGAAAAGCGAGCGTTAGGAAGAGTCGAAATTGAAATGATTAATCACTCCACTCATAGTTGTATGAGATTTTAAGTATAAAGCGATGCATCGCTATCGTTTGCAATATGGAACATTACCAATGATATATGAATAAAAAAAGACAAACTTGCTTTTAGTAAGCAAAGTTTGTCATTAATCATCTTAAAAAATTTAAATTCTAGCGTTTTTTACCACGTAAAGCGCCTAAAATTAAAGAAATAAGTACGATAAGAATAATTGAACCAATTAAAGCTGGTAAAATGTATACGCCACCTAAAGATGGACCCCAATGACCAAGTAACGCTGTACCTAACGCTGAACCAACAAGACCAGCGATAATGTTACCAATAATACCACCAGGAATATCTTTACCTAGGATTGCACCGGCTGCCCAGCCGATAAGTCCACCTACGATTAACATTAAAATAAAGCCCATTTAAAAAACCTCCTTTATGCCTAAGCTATTGTCTTGATACATATACCACGTTTAAACAAAATCTAATCATCAATTTTTAAATTTTGTATAATTTTTCTAAAGTGATAAGGACAAAAAAGCAAAAATGGATGGTTAAAATGACA
The DNA here is from genome assembly GCF_002901865.1 of Staphylococcus agnetis. Classification (GTDB taxonomy): domain Bacteria; phylum Bacillota; class Bacilli; order Staphylococcales; family Staphylococcaceae; genus Staphylococcus; species Staphylococcus agnetis. The sequence goes on along the minus strand of NZ_PPQF01000042.1, from coordinate 7,409 downwards.
TACCATTGCGGTGTCAATAAGGATAGGACGGTAAGTCCGAGTATCATAAAAAAAGTACCAATCCATAGAGGATTTTTAACTTTAATTCTTTTATAAAAGTTTTGAAAGTAAGGTGAATGAAAAGAACTCGAAAAAAACAAAATGCCCCCGAATATAAAAATGGTCGGTGCTGCAAATGGCACGGACATATAGTACGATTCATCACCAGTTTGGTAGGTAATTAATAATGTCATGCTTACCATAATTGTAAAAATCGCCAACAGAAATTTTTGTTTATACACTTTAAACGGTGTCTCTTGACGATCAACATAAAAATGAATGATGGTCCAAGCAATATACATGAACATTGCAGCTAAGGAGATAAAGGTAACTTTCCCTAATAGTATTTGATTTAAAAAACTATTGATTGCAATCGCTAACAATGCGCTACTAAATCTAAATGACTGAAATTGGTTTTTATATAAATCGAACATTAAAATAATGCCGACGACTACAATATTCAATATAACAAAAAGGACCATTGTATTCTCCTATCTTTTAGTTCATCTTTTCATTATAACAATAAGATGTTGAGATAGCATGTGAAATGGTCCTTTTTTATTTATTTAATTTCTTATAATTTATACGCCTTTTTTATTGCTCCATAGTAACGTATGTAGTTGAGGTAATACGAATACATTGTTCATTGACGGGTCTGTCATGACACGATCAATTAAAGTTTTATATCGAGCAAGTAATTTATCCGTATGATGGTCTACGTCAGTTTCTAAATAAGGATTACCAACTTGTAAATAAAATGGCAGGTGAGGATAACGGTGATGTATTGTCTGAGCGAAATGGTAATCGTCATCATTAAAAATAACAACTTTTAAGTTCATCGTTTCAGGTATACATTGGTCAATGACTGAATCTAAAATATCTAAATTTTGTTTCATACCTGAACTTGGTGGTTTTGGTGATACTGTTAAATCATTAATTTGACGCATCCAAGGTTGATATTTACTTCCTTGCGTTTCCAGTGCCGTTTGAATGTCTTGAGATTGAAATAAATCGACGAGTGCTTGAATGCCTTTAATTAAGGCGGGATTACCACCAGATATTGTCACATGATTAAATTGATTACCGCCAATGGCTTTAAGTTCATGTAAAATCGCTTCGGGTGTCATCATCCGAATTTCATCTTTTGCACTACCGTCCCATGTGAATTTAGAATCACACCAACTACATCTGAAATCACATCCAGCCGTTCGTACAAACATCGTTTTTCGTCCAATGACGCGGCCTTCACCTTGAATCGTAGGGCCAAATATTTCTAATACAGGTATTTTAACCATGTGGTGTCTCCTTCTTCTTTGGTCGGTAAACGACATAACTCGAAGGCGTTTCTCTTAAAAATACTTGTACACATTGCGGTTGATGTGGAAGGGTTGCTAAATGTGATGAGACAATACCGTAAATCGTTTCGGCAACAATTTCAGTAGAAGGCGACTTCCCTTTAAAAAGTGGTAAATCATTTAATAAATGATGATCGAATTGATCGTGTACCAATTGTTTTAACGTGCTGAAATTAACGAGAAATCCTAAATCATCGAGTACATCACCAGCAATAGTTAAATTCACAAAATACGTATGACCATGGACACGCTCGCATTTTCCAGCACGTTTATCACAAATGGCATGTGCTGCTGAAAAGTTAAAATCTTTATTCAGTTCATAAATATAATTGTGAGAGACTTGGGGATACATTTGATGTAGCATTATGATTGCACTCCTTTCTCGTTTAAATAGGCTTCTAAGCCTTTTTGTCTTAATAGACATGCAGGACATTCACCACATCCATCAGCAATCACACCGTTATAGCATGTTAAAGTTTGTGTTCGAATATAATCCAATGCGCCAAGTTCATCGCTTAAAGCCCAAGTTTCTTTTTTATTTAACCACATGAGTGGGGTGTGTATGACAAAGTCTTTATCCATAGCGAGATTCATCGTCACATTCATAGATTTTATAAATGCATCTCTACAATCTGGATAGCCAGAAAAGTCAGTTTCACATACACCAGTGATGATATGCTTTGCATTAATTTGATAGGCAAGTGCACCTGCAAAAGATAAGAAAAGTAGGTTACGTGCTGGAACAAAAGTGTTAGGCACACCATCCGTTGTATCTATCGTCATATCGTGAGAAGTTAATGCATTAGGTGAAAGTTGACTTAAAAGTGACATATCTAGAACGTGATGTTTCAATCCTTGTTCAGCCGCAATCTTTTTTGCGACTTCAATTTCTTGGGCATGGCGTTGTCCGTATTCAAAAGTGACAAGTTCAACTTCTTTAAAATGTGCTGTCGCATAAAAGAGGCAAGTGGTACTATCTTGACCTCCACTAAAAACGACAAGTGCTTTTTCATTTTGAAGCACGTCAGACATAAAAAACCGCTCCTTTTTAGAGAAGCTCCTATAAATGTTATCAACACAATTGAGTTTAGCATCGAAGTGGTTTTCTATCTTATTATACGCAGCGAATTTTAAACGTATATTAAAGGGGGAGACGTTGTATCATGTTTAAACTCATTGTAGTATATGAGAAGGGTGTGGACTTCAATCCAAGTTGCCTTCTCTCTTCGTCCATAAAAAAAGCCTGTCTTCTTATTTGAAAAGACAGACAGGACTAGACCAAATCATGTGATGATATCATTTCACATCACGAAAAGGTGTCTAGTTTTTTATAGAGGGTTAATTGCTAGGAACCTCTGTCTTTTAGTTACGTTCCATACTTTAATACATTTATTAAGAGAAAGCAAGATGAAAATTTGATAACCCCTTTGTCAATCACTCTCACATCTGTGATAATAGATTTATTATAGAAAAATGAGGCGAATTAACATGATAGTAATGATAGATAATAAAGATTCGTTTACATATAATGTTGTTGATTTAATATATCAAGCGACATCATGCCATGTTGAAGTTATTGATATTCATGATGTAAACATCGATACACTTCAACGCATGCAACCTGAAGCCATTGTGATTTCCCCTGGACCTGGCACTCCGAAAGATTATCCAATATTGTTTGATGTTTTAAAGCATTTTGAACAACAATGTCCCATACTCGGGGTATGCCTAGGATTTCAACTGATTGCAGCATTTTACGGGTGTCACATCATTAAAGCTCCTTGGCCTATCCATGGACATACAACAACGATGTATCACAATCAAAGTGATTTATATGAAGGGCTGCCTTCTCCGTTTAAGGTGATGCGTTACCACTCTTTAATGGTAGATATCGCAACATTGCATAATCCTTTAACGATAACAGCGAAAAATGACGACGGCATTGTGTTAGGTATTAAACATGATCATTTACCTATTTATGGGGTGCAATATCATCCCGAATCTATTTTGTCAGAATATGGCTGCACTCAAATGAACAACTTCTTTAGTAAGGTAGGTTTAAAACATGGTTGCCACATTTAATTTTCAATATTACGCTAACCCATATGAGACGGAACAATTACAGTACATATTTGACAACTGTTTTTATCATTCTATCGCTAGGGACCTCTCAGAAGTTGGAAATGTCATTAGCGAAGCTGAAACATATCAAAAAGCGGGATATTATGTTGTGATTTATTTACCCTACGAAGCCGCAAGTTACTATAACAACAATTTTAAAGTGAAAAAGCCAGAAGATGGGATTTATGCCGCTTGTTATGTCTATACCAACCCAGTACATGGTAAGTCTGACGTGACGAGAGATGTTCCAAACGCAATGAATTTCACCTTTACAGAAACAAAAACGCATATTCAAAATCAAATTAAACGTATTCATCAAGAAATCATAGAAGGTGAAACGTATCAAGTGAATTATACGACGCGATTAGAAGCATCTCAATCCATGACGATTCAATCATTATATGCGAAACTGACATCTAAAATGAATGGGCACTATACGGCTATGATAGATACTGAAGCGTTAAAAATTGCTTCTATTTCACCAGAATTATTTTTCCAAGTTGGACCTTTTCAAGACGCAACACGAACAATTGTTAGTAAACCTATGAAAGGAACAATGCCACGAGGAGCGACGCAACATGATGATTTACATAATGAAACCACATTACAGACCTCGCCAAAAGACCGTGCTGAGAATGTTATGATTGTAGATTTATTACGAAATGATATTACACGTATTGCGACGCCGGGTACAATTCGTGTGCCAAGGTTGTTTGATGTGGAACGCTACCCTACCGTTTTTCAAATGACATCAATGGTGACGGGAGATGTAGACGAGACAGTTACGTTAAATGATATGCTACGTGCGTTGTTTCCATGTGGCTCAATTACAGGTGCCCCTAAAGTGAATACGATGCGTATCATAGATGAATTAGAAGATGCACCTAGACATATTTACTGTGGGGCACTAGGCCTTTGCTTGCCTGATGGACGTGCTGTTTTTAACGTTCCAATACGTACGGTACAGTATGTTAATCAGAAAGCCATCTATGGGGTGGGTGCAGGAATAACAATTGATTCCGATGTTGATATGGAATATGCAGAGTTTAAGGATAAAACTAAAATATTAGAGGGATAAGCGATGGAGCTATTTGAAACGATGCGTTTAGAACAAGGTCATATTTTGCGAGAAGCGTACCACCGAAATCGTATTAAGCAAGCATGTACTGATTTGAACTTTGAATTTAATGAAGCGGCATGGTCCAAATGTATATACCGCTTTCAAGAAAAGTTTCAAGTCGGCACATATCGCGTTAAAATAATCGTCGATGATAAGGGGAGGATTCATGAAGCGTATGCCCCTTTACCCGACACCACTGTGATGTCAGCGCGCTTAAAAAAAGTGGCGCATTCGACACCAATGTGGCAAAGAATATATAAAACGACAGAACGCGACTATTTAAAACATACACATGAGACACAATTAATTTTACTTTATAATGACAATGAAAAAATTTTAGAATTTGATATTGGTAATGTCGTCGTTGAATATGAAGGGCTTTATTACACGCCACCTTATGAAAATGATTTTCTTCGTGGATGTATGCGCCAATCATTACTTGATGAAGGTCAAATAACAACAAAATTATTGGATATCCATTCATTAAAGCAATTTCTACATCAAGGTGGTAAACTATGGATGATAAACAGTTTGAGAGGTTGGGTACCTGTACAACTGAGTGACATTTAGAAGGTGAGCTGTGTGATACTTTTATATCTATTATGTATTATCAGTTTGTTGTGGTTAGGGCAATGGATGAATCATCAATTATTAAATCGACAATTAGAATGGCTTGCGTATCTGTGGCTTATATTAGTGCTCTGTATGCAAGGTGTTTTAATATACCATTTTGTAAAAGCGATTTTGAAATGGCTCATGTTTATTTTAAAGTTATTCTATAAATAATTACTGGAGTGAATATCATGAAGGTTTATAGCCAAGGCGATCAAGCGATTGTCGTTTCATTAAAAGGTGCACTGACACCCGAAGCGACAGAGCGTTTATTAGTGTTACGCCAATATTTATTGGAACAAAACTATCCATTTATTACGGAAATCGTTCCAACTGAAACAGACATGCTTATCTCATATGACGCAAGACAAATGATGAAACATTTAAATGTAACTTCGCCATTTTTACATATGAAATCTTTAATAGAAAAGATTGACTTAAGTCATAAAACTTGGGATGAAAAGCGTCATTGTATTAGAGTGCCCATCTATTATGGAGGAGAGTATGGTCCGGATTTTGACTCGATTTTAGAAGAGCTTGGTATTACACGTGAAACGTATATTCAACAGCATACTGCGCCCGAATATTTCGTATCTATGATGGGCTTTTCGCCAGGTTTTCCATATTTATCAGGATTACCAGAAGCACTTGCTGTTAATCATACAGCTAAAGAAAAACAATATATACCGGCTGGTTCTGTCATATTAGAGAATAAAAAATGTGGTATTACTACGACGGATACTTATGAAGATTGGCTCGTGATAGGCTATACACCTTTAAAACTCTTTGATGTTCATCGCGAGGATATGGTACTCATGTCAATTGGTGATCACGTTAAATTTTATGATGCCGAAGAAAGAGGTGGGGCACGATGACAATCATCATAGAAGAAGGCGGCTTATTTTCAAGCTTTCAAGATTTTGGACGTGTGGGATATGAACATTTAGGTGTCATTCGAAGTGGTGCGTTAGATGTGCTCGCACATGAAATCGCGAACCGACTAGTGGGGAATGATAAAAATGAAGCGACACTTGAAATGACGAATCAAATGGCACGTATTCGTTTTACAGAACCTACATTAATCGCGCTATCAGGCGCACAAGCTATTGCGCAAACACAAGATATGCGCGTCAAAATTAATACGTTATATTTAATGAATAAAGGCGATGTGTTGTCTTTTGATCATATCAAACGTGGTGCGCGTGTCTATATGGCTGTCGCAGGTGGCTATGAAGTAGATCAATGGCTAGGCTCCACTTCAACGGACATCATTTCTCAAATGGGTGGCTTCCATGGCCATACGTTAAAAGACGGTGACGAAATTCAAATGAAGCGTGATTATAATGAGCGTCATCATAAATTATTTGAAAACCTTGAAGTAACAAGACATACGGATTGGGGAGTTGATGGGTATGCACTCTCATTTAATTACCTTTCAGATGTCGTGCATGTTATTCCTAATAAAGGGACTGAGGACTTTGATGACAAGATTTTAACGCAATTTACCCGCGGTGAATATCGTGTGACAAGTAAAGCGAATCGTATGGGCATTGTTTTAGAAGGTGCACCCATTAAAGCGTATTATAAGGGGTTTCCACCACATCGTTCTGTAAAACGTGGCACGATTCAAGTAAAAAAAGATGGGTCACCTATCGTATTGTTAAATGATCATTACACTTTAGGAAGTTACCCTCAAATAGGTACTATTGCAACGTACCATCTCACGAAAATCGCCCAAAAAAGACAGGGCTCTAAAATTAAGTTCCAATTCATAGATGTTCTTCAAGCTGAACAAAACCTCGTTAAATATCACAAATGGATTAAACAGTTGTTCCATGGTATTGAATATCGTATGCAAAGTGAAATGTTAAAATAAATACTATAGTGTGAATAAGAGGAAAGGTAAAGGAAGGTCGCGCATACCATTTCTTTACCTTTTTATTTATAATTTAACAAATGAATCCCAAAGTGACGTCTATCTTTACAGTAATTAGAATGAAACGATGATGTTATAGGTTGCTATGGTTGCGTTTTAATTTTCTACAACTGTAGGCCGAGTACAAATCATACTATAGCCGTTATAATGAATGTTATTGAATAAATAGACACCATTGTTAAGGGGTTATGAACTACGTATAAATACAAGATGATTTTAATTTTGA
>NZ_PPQF01000041.1 GCF_002901865.1 Staphylococcus agnetis | reverse complement strand
AGATGTGTATAAGAGACAGATATTAACCCGGCTGCACTTTATCGGCATGTAGAGCGTGATGACATTGCACCGTATATGAAATCTAATTATATTAACTATGTCGATTATTTTAATGGAGAATTACATAAATCTCATAAAACTGTTAATAATACATTAGTTCCAGATTCTAAAAACCGCTATGTTGAATCCATTACGCAACAACCCATTTCCATGTTGTTTGATGATCGTAATAAATTAATCGGGTATACTTTTCCGATGGTTGATACTCATGCTTTTAAGAAAAAATTCAAACCTAATGAAAAATATTGGATCGTGAAATCTGAAGAAGGTTATTTCATAGCAGATGTACAAAATGACCAATGGATTTATATTAAACTGTAGGTGAAAACATGTTAGAACAATGCATTATTTTTTTTAAAAATATACCCAGACATATTAGACATAGTCGCTATCGGATTTTTCAACAACGACGTGTTTTATTTTTAACGTTACTGAGTGGTTTGCTGATGATTATATCATTAAAAGTTGCATTTCATGTTTTATCTGTAGCTGAAATCATTCAAGCTACAATGATGTATCGTCTTGTCGGATTGATTGCTTTTGGCGTCATGGTAATTGCCATTTGGATGAATTACAAAAATTTTCCACGGGATTACTATGTCACGCGTCATTTTAATAGCAATCCTATGTTACATATCCTCATATCAAGTGCGGTATATAGTTTGATTTTAAGTGTATTACTAACAGTGATTGGATTTGTAAAGCCTGTGAATGCAGACACTTTAATTTCAGGTGTAATCTTTTATTCAGTGACAACCTATATTTTTATAATATTGCTGTCGTATTTACTAGGTTTAATACGGGTTATTTATGCTAAATTAGATCCAATTTATTTTGGCATCTCAGGACTTTTGTTTGTGTTATTACCGATTATATTGATACGAGCAACACTCCATGGAAGTTTGGTTCACATATTGATGTTAAATCCTGTATATTACTTAGTTAATGGCTTCCAGCAATCAGTTATTGTAGGTTCTGATGCGTTAAATCATTTAGGTTATCACTTTTATTTTGCGTGTTGGATTGGGTTAATAATAGTATTGGCATTCGCATTAAATGATTACGTGTCACAATTACGCCCAAATGAACATATTCAATAATGTTAAAGTAGCTTTAAAGATAGAACTTTACTTTTAATACGAAATTCTGTGCCGTCCATTGCATTAAGAAAGAACTATTGACGGTGATTACTTCATAAGGTGAGTATGAGATTTCACTACTTTAATAATTAAAAAGCCAACAAAATTCATTAGTTAATGAACTTTATTGGCATCTAATATTAATCTATGTCCTTTTAGTCCTTAATGGATCAAAATAGAATGTCCTTCTAATAAGTATCGATAGATTCCTTAGTGAAGGCTTTTAAAGCATTCAAAGAGCGGATAGCAATCGTTAAGATTACTATACCGCTTTCACTTATAATAGGGCGAAAACATAAAATGATATGATACATAGCCTAGTAATTATTTCAAAATCTTTGGTGAATATATTAACAGACTTCTAGCTGGCATATAACTTTTTCATCAATTTATCTTCAGTAAACACCCATCCCGTATAAGAATGTTTAACTTCCATTTGTTGGTTTAAATGAACGATTGCCACAAATTGATAATGGTCGTTTTTAAGATAACGTAAATCAATAAAGCGTAATTCTGTCGTTTCATTATCAATATGTTTGATGTGCCAACGATATATGGAAGAAAATCCTAAAAACGCACGTATGTTAGGATCATATTGTGCGTGTTGCATAATATAGTCATCTGGGTAAGGTTGGCGTTCTACTTTATCACTGAAGACAATGTTACGTCCGTAACTACGACCAACATAATCATGTTTCTCAGTTTGTATCGCTACACGCCATTGGAAAAAGCGAATCGTAGGCGCCACAAAAACTTTGATTGGTGTGCCTAAATGCTCAACTTGATTTAAAGCTTGTTTTTTAAGCCATCCTTGCATCACAAATCTTAAAATATAATATCCGATTAAGACTAAAAGTAAAGGTCCAAAAACGATATAAGGATGTACGCCCATTGTCCATATGACAATACCCACCATGAGTATAAAAAATATAATAGGATCAAAAGTGTTAATTACACTTAACTGAATCCATTTGTTTGAAATGGGCCGTAATGCTTGTGTACCGTATGAGTTAAAAATATCGACAAAAACATGTAAAAAAACGGCTAACTGTGCCCACAACCACACATGTAATGGATCTAAATGATTAAATAAACTGTAAACAAGTAAAGTTAATAGGAGAGGCCAAAACAATGTAAATGGAATAGAATGCGTGATACCTCTATGATTTGATATATAAGTTGCATTATCTTTTAATTTAAGTACCGTATCGATGTCTGGAATTAACGAGCCAGCTATTAGAATCGTTGCTGTCGCACCTATATTTTGTCCTAAAGCAGGATCAGTTGTAGCTAATGCAGTTAATCCGACACCTATAGCGATGTGTGTAGCAGTATCCATAAGCGTCACTCATTTCTAACTTAGTTAAATCTAGTATAATCTATAATTGAATTGAACTAAAACAATCAACAATTTGAAGGAGAAATTTATGCATTATCCAGCCACTTTTAAAACAGACCTTATTGACTGGTTTAAAGAGAATCAAAGGCAAATGCCTTGGCGTGAAACAACCGACCCCTATAAAATTTGGGTGAGTGAAGTGATGCTTCAACAAACACAAGTTGATACAGTGCGCGATTATTATATGAGATTTATTGAACGATTTCCAACTGTCAAAGCTTTAGCAGAGGCACCTGAAAATGAGGTTTTAAAATACTGGGAAGGCTTAGGGTATTATAGTCGCGCGCGTAATTTCCATACCGCTGCAAAGGAAGTTGTTTCAAATTATAAAGGTACCGTGCCAATCGACCCAATTATTTTTAAAACTTTAAAAGGGGTAGGGCCATACACTCAGGCCGCTGTGATGAGTATCGCATTTAATCACCCATTACCTACTGTCGATGGTAATGTCTTTCGCGTTTGGTCGAGGTTGAATAATGATGATACGGACATCGCGTTGCAATCTACACGTAAACGTTATGAACAAGAGTTGTTACCTTATGTGGAAACAGAATCCGGAACATTTAATCAGGCGATGATGGAACTCGGTGCACTTATTTGTACTCCAAAATCACCACTTTGCATTTTTTGTCCTGTCCAAACACATTGTGAAAGCTATGAATTAGGTACAGTTTTAGAGTTACCAGTAAAAAAGAAAAAAATAAAGAAAAAAGTACTACATTACAATGTATATCTTATTGAAAATGAAAATGGAGCGTATCTTATTGAACAAAGAAATGAAAAACTGTTGAATAATATGTGGCAATTTCCAATGGTGCTTGAAGATGAAAATACTACAAGTCTCAAGTCGAAATTTGGTCCTTCACTTAAAATTAGTGAAACTAAAAGTGGCGTGATTAAACATCAATTTACACATATGACGTGGGTTTTAAATGTATATAAAGCAAGCATAGCCTCACACGATGTTAATATCCAAGATACCCCAACGCAATGGTTAGGTCCTAATGAGCGACATCATTATACATTTCCTGTATCCATGTCTAAAATTTATGAGACCTTTTGTAAGCGAAATGCTCAATAGAGGGTATTGAGTGTGATATAATGACAAAGTGAGATTTTTGAAGTGGGGTGAGACAAGTGGTAAAATCATGTATTCCTAAAGAAGGCGACACAATAAAAATACAGTCCTATAAACATGATGGCAACATACATCGCGTTTGGTCTGAAACAACGATATTAAAAGGAACCGATCATGTCATTATTGGCGGTAATGACCATACACTTGTTACTGAAAGCGATGGACGTACTTGGGTTACACGCGAGCCAGCAATCGTATATTTTCATTCGGAATATTGGTTCAACGTCATATGTATGTTCAGAGAAGATGGGGTTTATTACTATTGTAACTTGTCATCACCGTTTGCATGTGATGAAGAAGCACTAAAATATATTGACTATGATTTAGATATTAAAGTGTATCCAAATGGGAAATATCATTTACTAGATGAAGACGAATATGAACAACATATGAATCAAATGAACTATCCAAAAGATATTGATGTGATTTTAAGACGCAATGTTGATATACTACAACAATGGATTGAACATAAAAAAGGGCCATTTGCACCTGATTTTATAAAAGTATGGCGTAATCGTTTTCAAAAGCTAAGAAATAGAACTTAAGTAGAAGCAGCTTAGAATACAACATATGAATAAATTAATAAGCGTGAGTGAAATAGAGAAGGTGATACCCATTTCTATTTCACTCTTCTTGTGTGTTGAGAGGGGGAGATGTAGATGATCAGACGCTATTTGAAATTTGTTAAACCCTATAAATGGTTAATTGTTGGGACTATTTTTGTTGGGATTTTAAAATTTGGTATTCCTTTATTAATTCCTTTATTGATTAAATTTGTGATTGATGATGTTATTAATAATGACGCATTAAGTTTGTCGGATAAATATACACATTTATTATATGCAATGTTGATTGCAGCATTTATATTTGTCATTGTACGACCACCTATCGAATTTTTAAGACAATATATGGCGCAATGGACAAGTAATAAAATTTTATATGACATTCGTAAAAAATTATATAGTCATTTACAAGCGTTGAGCGCTCGTTTTTATGCAAACAATAAAGCGGGTGAAGTCATCTCTCGTGTCATTAACGATGTTGAACAAACCAAAGACTTTATCATGACGGGATTAATGAATATTTGGCTTGATTGTATCACTATCATTATTGCATTATCTGTCATGTTCTTTTTAGATGTAAAACTTACATTAGCCGCTATTGTCATCTTACCGTTTTACATTTTAACAGTATATTTCTTTTTTGGGCGTTTACGTGCTTTAACCCGTCAACGATCTCAAAAATTAGCTGAAACACAAGGTTTCTTGCATGAACGTGTCAATGGCATGGCTGTTATTAAAAGTTTTGCGATTGAAGACAATGAAGCAAAAAACTTTGATAAACGTAATACAGGATTTCTCCAAAAGGCATTTAAACATACGCGATGGAATGCATATTCTTTTTCCGCCATTAATACTGTGACAGATATTGGTCCGCTGATTGTAATTGGATTCGGTGCTTATTTAGCTATTTCAGGGTCTGTTACTGTGGGAACATTAGCTGCATTTGTTAGTTATTTAGAACAACTTTATGGGCCATTACGTCGTTTAGTTTCATCTTTTACAACATTGACGCAAAGTTTTGCTTCAATGGACCGTGTCTTTCAATTATTTGATGAACCATATGATATTAAAAATGCAGATGACGCCAGAGCCATTCCAATAACACAAGGGAATATTGAAATACGCAATGTTTCTTTTAAATATAACGTTGATGAACGCGATGTGTTAAAGCATATTAACTTAAATATACATCATGGTGAAACCGTAGCATTTGTTGGCATGAGTGGAGGCGGAAAATCTACTTTAATCAGTTTAATCCCTAGATTTTATGACGTCACAGAAGGTGAAATTTTAATTGACAAACATAATATTAAATCATTTGAAACAGGGAGTTTAAGAAGACAAATTGGTATGGTACAACAAGACAATATTTTATTTTCTGATACAGTGAAAGAAAATATATTGTTAGGTCGTCCTGATGCAACTGATGAAGAAGTTGTTGCAGCTGCGAAAAAAGCAAACGCACATGAATTTATAATGGCGCTACCTAACGGTTATAATACCGAAGTTGGTGAAAGAGGGGTTAAATTATCTGGTGGACAAAAACAACGGTTATCAATCGCACGTATCTTTTTAAACGATCCACCTATTTTAATATTAGATGAAGCGACAAGTGCACTTGATTTAGAGAGCGAGGCCATTATACAAGAAGCATTAAATATATTAAGTAAAGATCGCACAACTTTAATTGTCGCACACAGGCTTTCAACAATTACGCATGCAGATAAAATTGTTGTCATCGAAAATGGTCAAATTGTAGAAATGGGCACACATCAAGAATTAATGACACATCAAGGGGCTTATCAACGTCTTTACAATATTCAAAATTTATAAATATGGTATTTAACACGTGCAAATGTATGAATTCAAAATGAGTTCATATGCTAAACACGTGTTTTTTTGTAGTCAAAAGATTAAAAATGATTTAAATGGAGTAAAATTGCTTATAAAATGATCGTTGTAAGCGTATAGTGGTATTAAAGGGGGAGGAAGCTATGACTTTTTTATCCATACTACAACTGATTGTTAATATCCTTATTGTCACAATATTATTAGGGATAGGTATAGCCTGTGTCGCATTTTTAATTTTTGATCGAAAACAAAAACAGCATAGTGTATTACGAAATTATCCAGTGTTAGCACGTGTAAGGTATTTTTTAGAAAGTATTGGGCCTGAACTACGACAATATTTATTTTTAAATGATAATGAAGATAAACCCTTTTCACGAGATCAATATCAACATATTGTCTTAGCAGGTAAATACAACGAACGTGCAACAAGTTTTGGTTCTGAATTGGATTATGATGACGGTTTCTATTTAAATAATGCAATGTTTCCAAAACAACGAACAGAATTATCTATAGATAATCAAACTTTAATCTCAACATTTGTATATCAAATTCATAGAGAGTCACTTTTTAGTCGAAAAGAAACACTCAAATCTACCGACATCTCACCTTATTACTTAGATAAGGCACATTATATTAAAATTGGTGAAAATATTAGATTTCCTTATTATGCCAAACGCCTCGTAGGCCAATCGGGTATGAGTTTCGGCGCTTTAGGGAGTAAAGCCATTACCGCACTCTCAAAAGGATTAGGCCATGCTGGAACATGGATGAATACTGGCGAGGGCGGTCTTTCATCATATCATTTAGCTGGTGAAGCGGATATTATTTTTCAAATAGGTCCTGGGCTTTTCGGAGTAAGACATCAAGATGGTTCATTTAGTAAAGATGAGTTTTTAAAAAAAGCACATCATCCACGCATCAAAATGTTTGAAATCAAACTCGCACAAGGTGCTAAAACAAGAGGTGGTCACATAGATGGACAAAAAGTGACTGAAGAAGTTGCAGAAATACGAAATGTGCCATCGTATGAAACGATTAATTCACCGAACCGTTTTGATTTTATAGATAGCCCCCATGCGTTACTTAAATGGGTGGCAACATTACGTGAGTTAAGTCAAAAGCCGGTGGGGTTTAAAATTGTTGTAGGGAATCCAAATGATGTAAAAAAACTAGTTACAGCGATGGTTGAATTAAATATTTTTCCAGATTTTATTACAGTAGATGGCGGAGAGGGTGGCACAGGTTCTACATTTCAAGAATTGCAAGATGGCGTAGGACTCCCGCTATTTACAGCTTTACCAATTGTAGATGGCATTTTAAAAGCTAACGGTGTACGAGAAAAAGTGAAAATTTTTGCTTCTGGTAAACTAGTGACGCCTGATAAAATTGCAATTGCACTTGCTTTAGGTGCGGATTTAGTTAATATCGCGCGCGGCATGATGATTAGCGTCGGGTGTATTATGAGTAGACAGTGTCATAAAAACACATGCCCAGTTGGTGTTGCGACAACAGATCCTAAAAAAGAACGTGCACTTGTCATTGAAGAAAAAGAATATCGAGTAACGAATTATATTACGTCGCTACATGAAGGATTGTTTAATATTGCAGCAGCAGTTGGGGTTGCAAGCCCTACTGAAATCGGACCAGAGCATGTTACGGTAAAAAATAACAATGGGACCATTCAATCTATTCATGACTACCAGTTAAAGCTAATTAAGTCATAAAAGCTTTTTAAAGTTTTCGATTCAAATAAAGATATTGAAATAGCCTTCAAAATTCATTATATCTTGAATTTTTAAGGCTATTGTATGCTTATGATCTGAGTATTTTATAAATCAAAATCTTCTTTGATGATATCAATGTCAGGATCATTACTATGATATTTGAAGTAACTACTTCTTAAACGATTTAAATGTTCAAGGTTATAGCGATATTCCTCTAAAGCAGCAATCACATGAATGACATTTGTATTAAATTCTTGCTGTTCTGAAGAAGTGTTGGTGTTAAACGCTTCCTGATATGCTGTGAGTAAATCTTTTTTCAATGGATTTGTTACATGACTTTGAAATTCAGGATTTTCGAATTTCGCTTTTTTCGTAATACTAATTAAAATTTGCTCATGAAATTGACTTAATTCGTCAACTTCTAATTTAATTTGTAAAAACAAAGACTCACTTAAATTCAATAAATCATTTTGATATCGATTCATTCGGCGGAGTACGTCATACGCATCGCGTGTTGATAATACTAACTCTTTGAAAAGAATTTTCTTTCGTGTTTGTGCACGAGCATGTTTCTTAGTTAAAGAACGTTCCTCTTTATAAAATTCAAATAGTTGTTCTAATTTCACAACGCGTTGACGCAGTTGTTCTAAATCTTGTTTTACATAGTTGAATTCTGTTGCGTCATTTAAAACTAAGTTAAACCATTTAAAAATATCGGTGGTGATATTGAGGGAATTGTAATAAATTTTAGTTTCAAATTTAGGAGGTGAAAACGTTAGATTTACTATAAATGAGCTCAATACACCAATCATGACTAGAACAAATCTATAAAACGCTGACATATAAAATGAGCCATCATGTTGTCCCATAATAATTAAAGCAGTAACAGTTGCTAACGTTGCTACATGGGCAATGTTTAATTTAAATAAAATAGCTATGAGTAAAATCACTGTCGCGCCCATAATCAGGATGTTATTCCCGAAAATGGAGACCATCGTAACAGCTAACAGCGCACCAATAATATTCCCTTGAAATTGATCAACGATTGTTTTGAATGTTCGATATACGCTTGGTTGCATAGCGACAACTGCAGCAATCCCAGCAACAGTTATCATTCCTGCTGAGGTAGGGAGTAATGATGCCACCGATACGGCAAGTATGATGGCTATTCCTGTTTTTAATATTCTTGCACCTAATTTCAATTTATGCACTCCTTTATTTAGGCGAAATAGTGAGCATAATAAAGTCATTGTGTTCAATTGAAATAACCGGCATCTATTTAGGGTATCCATAATGTATATGCTTACTTTTATTCATTGATACATTTTTATGATATCGTACTAAATAGATGTGGGTAGTAGACTAACATGTCCATATCTACAATTCTACAAATACTTATACTATGACTATAGAATGATATATTGACACATACGCTGATGAAGAATTACACCATCTTAAAAGTTAAATAACGTGTTGGGTAATTTATTTTTAAAGCGGTCTATGCCAATCTTTTTCTTATTCAAATCATATTACAATTTAGTGTGATTTGCGAGATAATTGCTGAAATGCTTTATGCGCAGCTTCAATCGTTTGATCAATGTCGGCTTCTGTATGTTCAGTCGTTAAGAACCAAGCTTCATATTTAGAAGGTGCTAGATTAATACCTTGATATAACATCGCTTTAAAGAATGTTGCAAACTGTTCGCCATCTGATTGATCAGCTTGGTCGTAATGCGTAACTTTTTCATCTATGAAGTATACCGTTAATGCACCACGAATACGATTAATGGTAGCTTTGATATCATATTGATCGATTGCATCTTGTAAACCTTTTTCTAATCGTTGACCAAGTCGGTCTAACTTTTCGTAAACCCCATCTTGTTCTAAAACTTCTAATAATGCGATACCAGCACGCATTGATAAAGGATTACCAGCCATTGTACCTGCTTGATATGCTGGACCTAAGGGCGCTACTTGTTCCATAATATCTTGTCTTCCGCCATAGCCACCGATAGGTAAACCCCCACCGATAATTTTGCCAAATGCAGTGAGGTCAGGATAAACACCTAACAAATCTTGTGCGCCTCCATAATGAAATCGAAATGCTGTGATGACTTCATCATAAATTACCAAACCGCCATGCTCATGAGTAATATCATTTACTTGTTCTAGAAAGCCTGGTTGAGGTGCCACCATACCAAAATTACCCACAATTGGTTCTACGAGAACAGCTGCGACTTGATCACCCCAATGTGCCATTGCTTCCTTGAAGGCTTCAATATTGTTGAAAGGAACAGTTATCACTTCTTGAGCAACACTTTTTGGCACACCGGCAGAATCAGGTGAGCCCAGTTGAGAAGGACCACTTCCGGCAGCCACTAATACTAGGTCAGAATGCCCATGATAACATCCTGCAAATTTTATGATTTTATTACGTTTTGTATAGGCGCGTGCAACACGTATAGTGGTCATAACAGCTTCAGTTCCAGAATTAACAAAACGAATTTTTTCGAGTGAAGGCATCGCACGACGCAATTTAAGGGCAAAATCAATTTCTAACTCTGTAGGTGTGCCATAAAGTACACCGAGTGCTGCCTGATCTTGAATCGCTTTAGTAATATGAGGATGTGCATGACCTGTAATGATAGGGCCATAAGCTTGCAGATAATCAATATATTTATTGCCATCTACATCATATAAGTATGCGCCTTCACCTTTTTTCATCACCACAGGAGCACCACCACCTACAGCTTTATATGAGCGAGAAGGAGAATTCACACCGCCAAGAATATATTCATTTGATTCATGTTGTAAAGCTTCACTATTCGTAAACTTCATGATTTATCAGCCTCTTTTGTTTTATATTTTCATTTCATATCGTATCATAAAATAAAACAAATGAAGAAAGAGGGAGTATCATGATAAAAAAAGGTGAACAATTTCCTGAGTTTGAACTTGAAAATCAAAAAGGCGAAATAATTTCAAAAGCTTCATTAAAAGGTAAAAAAGCAATACTGTATTTTTACCCACGTGACAATACACCGACATGTACGACAGAAGCATGTGATTTTAGAGACAATTTAACATATTTTAATGACTTAAATGTTCAAGTTTATGGTATAAGTGGTGATTCTAAACGCAAACATCAAAACTTTATTGAAAAACACCAATTGAATTTCGATTTATTAGTAGACGAAGATTTTAAATTATCCGAAGCTACAGGTGTATATCAATTGAAGAAAACATTTGGTAAAGAAACAATGGGGATCGTTCGTACAACTTTTGTAGTTGATGAGGAAGGTAATGTCATCGATGTAATTGAGAAGGTAAAAGTGAAAGAACAAATGGACACATTAAAAGCTATACTTGAGGGGTGATAGTGATGCTTGTCGTTAGTTTGATGCGCTTAGGAGAAGAAGAGGAAAGGTTAAAAGCACTTTTTCCAGAAGTAGAGTTTGAATTTTATAAGCATCCATCCTATTTACCTGATACATCAAAAGCAAAAATGGATGTATTATTAAGTTACCATGCAGATATCGATAGGGCCTTTATAAAAGAGGCTCGAAATCTAAAATGGATTATGTGGTATGCGACAGGTGTGAATGCATTACCACTAGAATGCCTAAAAGAAAATCATATTGCTTTAACGAATGCTAAAGGTGTACACGCCCAACAATTAACAGAATTTTTGTTTGCTTATTTACTTGATGATTATAAAGCGTTAAAAGAAACGTATGCGGAACAATTAAATAAAATTTATAATCATAAAAGAACAACACCTACAATTGCTGATCAAACAATCATGTTCCTAGGTACAGGGAAAATTCCGCAATCAGCTGCGCGCATTGCTCAACAATTTGGTATGACAACAATCGGTTTAAATACAACAGGGCATAAAGCAGATGGATTCCACGAAACATATCCATTAAAGGATAAATTTAAATATTATCATCAAGCGGATATCATTGTTAATGTGTTACCCGAAACAGAGAAAACGAAGTATTTACTTACATCTGAAGACTTTAAACAAATGCAACCACATACGTTATTTATAAATTTAGGTCGAGGCACAATTGTTCGAGAAAAAGTCTTAGTAGATGCTTTGAAAAATTCTGAAATACGTAAAGCGTATTTAGACGTATTTGAAACAGAGCCATTATCACCTCATTCAGAATTGTATCATTTAGAAAATGTCGTGCTGACAAGTCATATATCTGGAAATGGAAATCATAATAAAACACAAGCAACTGAAATTTTTATTCAAAATTTACAACATTTTCTCAATAAGGGCACTCTAATTGAGAATATCGTAGATTTAAATAAAGGATATTAACGAAATCATTGACATGAGCAAATTGCAACCATTATATTAATATTAAGTAATAATAATTCTTAACTAGAAAGACGGGTGAATACAATGGCTGCAGAAATGGAAACCTATGAACATCAGTTAAATGAATCTATTGCAACTTTACGTGAAGCAGGAGTGCGTATTACGCCACAGCGTCAGGCAATCCTTAATTTTCTGATTCATTCAAAAACACATCCAACTGCTGATGAAATTTATCAATCATTATCACCTGATTTTCCAAATATTAGTGTTGCAACCATATATAACAATCTTAAAGTTTTTAAAAAAACAGGAATTGTTAAAGAATTAACTTATGGGGATGCATCAAGTCGTTTTGACTTTGATACACAAAATCATTATCATGTGATTTGTGAAAATTGCGGTAAAATAGTAGATTTCCATTATCCATCATTACATGAGATCGAAAAGTTAGCACAACATGTCACGGATTTTAATATTACGCACCATCGAATGGAAATATATGGTATATGTCAAGAATGTAAAGAAAGTCAAGATAATGATTCATAGATTATAGTATCTAACGGATAGAATCTTAAACATTAACAGGTTTAAGGTTCTATTTTTTTGGCATTTTTAAGGTTTAGTAAATTAATCTTTACGTAGAATGTTCTATCATTCACACTTTTGGTGTTACATTTCCAATCTAGAGTGATTTTTAGCATATTTTCTTGCTTTTTTATGTTGACGGAAGAGGTATCCGTTGGTAAGATATAAAAGTCGCTAAGATACGACAAGCAAACAACGTTAATCTCATTTTGAGTTTTTGAAAAAAACATTAAAAGTGTAAAATTAACGCTTGTAAGTTTTAAGAGAACATTATAAAATGTATAATGTTGAAACAACGAGCCGAAAACAAAGTAATTAAAAAACTTTTAAAATTTTTCTTGACACGAAAATTCAAATGAAGTATAATTGATTATTGTAACGGTTTAAAAAAGCAACTAACGAACATTGAAAACTGAATGACAATATGTCAACGTTAATTCCGATAATTTTGAGTACGTAATGTACTTTCAAGAGCGATTGGCTTAACCAATCAACGAGCTACATCAAGCTTACTTCTTTTATGGAGAGTTTGATCCTGGCTCAGGATGAACGCTGGCGGCGTGCCTAATACATGCAAGTCGAGCGAACTGACGAGGAGCT
>NZ_PPQF01000040.1 GCF_002901865.1 Staphylococcus agnetis | reverse complement strand
GTCCTCACCCTTTTTATATTTTACTTTCATAGTACATATATAGTGAACTCAAAAAACGTGTAGTACAAACTTTAAAATAATTAATACTGGAACGATTACTTTCCATGTTAGCTGTGAAATGATATCTACCGTTTTATTGGATTTAAAACTCTTAAAATTCTTATTACATTTAGATAAATGCTTAGTTAGTGGATACCATCTATCAAGTTTTCTTCGCCACAAAGAAGCTTTAACGTACAAAATTATAAGCCAACCTATTACAAAAATAAAAACCCACATCAAAGTAAGCACAATTAATATATTTTTATTTTCAGCGTTATCGTACTGAACTCCAATATAAACCATAATACTTATCATTATGAAAAGATAGGTTAACATGAATACAAAGTACAAACTATTTTTTGCATTCCTCTGATTTAATTGTTCTAATTGTTCAGCATCAATCGTATTACATAGTTGTTCCTTAGAAGGGGTGTCCTCACTACATAGTTCAGATATTGATATTTCAAATGCATTCGCTATCAGACTCAAACTCTCTAAACTACTGTCGTCCCCTTTTTCAATTCTTTGGATCGTTCTGACACTCAATCCTGCCTTTTCAGCTAATCGCTCTTGCGTCCAACCTTTAGAACGTCTTTTTTCAATTACTATATTTCTATTTACCAGTGTCATTCACCTCATTTCATCTAAACATAATATACGCGATTGCTTAGTCATCAAACACGTCACTAACATGCCAATCACATGACAGTACACTGACATATATAGATAATTCAAAACATTAGTATTAAATAATAAATACCTGTTTTATTTCCCGAGAAATAATCAGTCTATCCGACTCATATAACATCCTCATTATTATTTAAATATAATAATACACTAAGGCAAAATATTTATATACTTTTTTAAAAACTACAGTGATCTAAATAAGCCCTCTAACTTGAATGTTCTCATTCAACGTTAAAGGGCTTTCTTTTATTCCATTACATCACTTTTTTCAGCTCTTGCTGCAACTTTTCTCATAATTGGATCTGTGATTGGTTTTAAAATAATACCGACAATTAAAAAGCTAATGCCAAATATCATTAATGTGACGATTTTGCGTGTTAATATCACTGGTACATAACCACCTACTGCTTCTCTTAATGCGTCTATGGCATAAGAGAATGGAATAAATGGATGTAATTTTTGGAAGAATTCAGGTGTCACTTCGATTGGGAATGTTCCCCCACCACCTGCGATTTGTAATACTAATAAAATGATTGCTAACGCTTTACCTGGGTTCCCTAGTAATGATACGAGTGTGTACACGATCGTAACAAATACAAGTGACGATAATACGGTGATGCTAATGAACCAAGGTACGCTTTCAACTTGCGCATGGAGTATCACTATATCTCCTATAGAGACAATCAATGCTTGGATGATTCCAATAATGTAAAATAGACCGAGTTTTCCTAAATAAATTTCACGTTTAGACAAGTAATCTAACTCTTTATGTTTATTATCTGTTGTTAATAAGCTAACCATTAAGAGTGCCCCTACCCATACTGCTAATGCTGTATAGAAAGGTGTACTTGCTGAACCGTAATCTTTCACTGGGAAAATATCTTCTTGATTAATTTTTATTGGATTCGCAATGACATCTGCTTGTTTTTTCAAATCGTTTTTAAGTAAATCGACTAATTTATTAATCGTATCATCTCTATCGATTTCCTTAAACAATTTATCTGCTTTCGCTAAATCACGCTCTACACCCGGTAAATCATTGCGTATAAATTCAGCCAGTTGGTGTAAGTCTCGCTTCGCTTGTGGTTGGTTTTCATTAAGTAAGCGCACGAGTTGATCATAACGGCTAAATAAGTTCGGTACATTTTGATTCACTGTTGCGGTTGTATCCGCTAAACGTTGTTCTAATGCTGGTAAGTCATTTCTCACAAATGCTGCTGCTTTGGCTACATCTTTTTCAAGTTGTGGAAAATACCGCTGGGCGACGGTCATCGCATCAATATAACGCTGCTCAATAAGTGGCAATTCACTTTGAATCACATTTAATCGAGACTTGGCATTTTGTAAAATTGCCTGTCCATTATCAATGATCTGATGAATCGTGTTTAATTTAGATTGTAAGGTCGCTAACGAAACGTCTCCATTTTTTAATGCGGAAATGATCGTTTGCGCCACGTCAGACAATTTTTGATTTAAGTCATGTTGGATGAATTGACTTAATTCTTCCAAACTCGTGTTCACTTTTGACAATTGTTTTAATAAATCTATAGCTTCAGCCTTACCAGAACTGCCATTTGATAATGCCGTGCTTAGTTGATTGATTTTCTTAATTGCATTATTCACATTGTTGTTTGTTGCTTCTAACGTTTTAATTTCTGAAGAAAGGTCTACGCCTTCTTTATTCTCAAGCTCTGTTAACGTATCGATCAATTGTTGATTGGATTTGCTTGTAAGTTCTAATCTAGATTTTAAATGATCCAACGTAGGCACAAAATCTTTCGGATGATTAGACGCCATGATGCCATATAACACATTTTCTAAAGTCTTAACATCTTGTTGACTGCCTTGTGCTTGTTGATCAACTTGATTTGACATGGATAATAACGCTTGTGACAACGAAGACGCCATCGCATTGACATCATTGGCATCATACGTTCCGTTAGGCGCTTGACTCGCCGTACTCATTTGCGCCGTTTGAATATGACTTCCGTTTGTTGATGTACTTTGCGGTGCCGTTTGTATATTCGTTGGTGTTTGTACCTGTGGATTTTGTGGCGCGTTTTGTAGTTGTTGCGTATAACCTATACGGCGGTCAATATCATTTAAAAAGCGCTCTGCTTCATTTAAACCTTGGAGGCCTTGGTCCACACCTTGACTGGCGATATCGACACCACGATTAATTTTCGGAAAGGCTTGTGGCACATCATTCGCCGCAACATTTAACACACGTTTAATGTTCGGCATATATGCATTCAACGCAAGAATCAATTTTGCGCGCTCATTTAAAGCAGGTATCGCGTTATTCACTTGATTCAACTTATCGACCGCATCTAAAACGTCACCTTTATAACGTCCTAAATTTCTAAATTCATTCGCTTTTTGATCGATTTCATTTTGATGTTCGTCTAAATATAAAATCTTTTTGGCGACTTCATTTACTTTCGGAACAGCATTATTAGCTGTCTCAACGGCTTCTTTAATTTTATTAATGGTTGGTATTTCATTTTCTAATTTAATACCTAAACGATTGGCTTCTTTTAACAATGCTTTCGTCACAGTTTCATTGAATTTATCGTTCGCTTTTTGAACAATCGCACTTGTCCCTGCATTCGTCATTTTTGGCGCAATCGCATTTAATTTCTGATTGACTTTGTATTCGATGTTCGCACGTTCTGGCTTTTTACGAAGGGTTCCGGTAATTTGATGGGTGAACGCCTTAGGTATGTATATCGCCGCATAGTATTTACCCATTCGTAAATCGTGATCCGCTTTTTCACGACTGACAAACTCCCAATCGAAATGGTCATCCTTTTTCAATTGTTCCACCACAGTATCGCCTACATTCAACGATTTGCCTCTCACTTTATCTCCTTCGTCCTCATTGACGACTGCAACTTTAATATTTTTTGTATTTCCATAAGGATCCCAGTTGGCGTCTAAGTTAAACCATGCATAAAAAGAAGGAAGAAGTGCGAGTCCTGCGAGAATGACGAACACTGCCGGTGCTTTAACAATTTTTTTCAAATCCATCTTAAATAATTTTATCGCGTTTTTCATATAGCACCTCAAGCTTATTCTATATTTCTTATGCATATTATTCAAATTTTCATTTGTATATTTCCAATAAATTGGTATAATGGTCTCGTTACGTTGTGTAGTAAATAAAGTTGATGTTCGTCAACTTTATTGGCAAGTATTAACATTTTAACAATTTCAACCATCACTTGTACATAGATAATGATTAAATTTTAAAGAGAGGTAGCGCTATGAAGTCACATAAATTACTTATCTGTATGCTTTCAACTACGCTAGTATTTCCTTCATACTCTGTCAGTACGATTCATGCAGAATCCACCAAAGATGCCTCTGACAATCCAACAATAGAGGCTCCTTCTACAGAACAATCTCACGTTTCTAAATCGTCGGATGAGAAACAAGAAGATACTAAAAAAGAAGATGACAAAACGAAATCATCTGCTCAGAAATCTAAAGCAAAAATGTCAAAACCGACGGCACCTTCATGGTTGCCATCATGGCTAGATACTTTTAATCATCCATTAGACGTGATTCATCCAACACGCCAACATTCGACGCACTTTTGGGACAATTGGCTCACTTTAGACCCAGCTACAGATTCCATTACTAAAGACGTCAACACAACAGAAAACGATCCTAACCTGTCACAATCAACACCATCAACTGCGCATTCAGACGTTGATCCTACTACGAATGAAACGACGACAAAAGAACCACCTTCATCGCATGATGCATCTACGTCAGAGTCAACATCTGAACCATCACGAGATAACAGTCATCTCTCTGAAGGTGACCAAGCAGTGGCGAATGAGCTCGACAACATTACGGATAAAATTCAGTCTAATCAACCGAGTGATAAGGACACATCTTCAGAAACGCCTGATAGCAAGCATGATGAAATGTCATCTAACGAAGCGCCAACTACTGAAGACCATCATACTGAAGGTAAAACTACTGAAAACAACGATACCTCAACGACTAGCGACCACGTAGATGATGCGTTAATCGATGCCTATGGCAAAGAAAAGAAATCTACACCTGATACTAAAACAAACGAAGAAAATGCTAAAAAAGGTGACTTACCTAAACATACAACCGACACAAACCCACAGTTACCTTCTCAAAAAGAAATGGAACATAGTGAAACACCGAAGCAATCATTTAATCATGATGTAAAAGCATCCAACTATAGAGCCAGAGCAACATTCGAGACGTTACCTCATACTTCAGACGCGTCATCTGGGTCTAACGCTTACATCGTTACAGAAAATAAAGATACACGAGCATTTATTAAAAACATCGCCAAAGATGCACATGATATTGGCCAAAAAGAAGATATCTATGCATCTGTAATGATTGCCCAAGCGATTTTAGAATCTGATTCCGGTAACAGCGCATTAGCACGTGCACCTCACTACAATTTATTTGGTATTAAAGGCGCGTATCATGGGCAATCTGCCACATTTAATACGCTTGAAGATCATGATGGTTCGTTATATCAAATCTCAGCAGCGTTTCGAAGCTATCCAAATGAAAAAGCATCACTTCAAGATTATGCCGATTTAATGAAACAAGGGATAGACGGGAATCCATACATCTATCAACCGGCTTGGAAAAGTGACGCTGCAACTTATAAAGATGCCACAGCACATCTTGCGATAACTTATGCTACAGATTCGCATTATGCAGATAAGTTAAATAGTATTATTAAACATTACAACTTAACACAATTTGATCATACTTCCATGCCTGATTTGTCCAACTTTACACCAACGCGTGAAGCTTCATCTTCAGACTTCAAACCATTTACTGAAGCTGCTAGTGGCGCAGCGTACCCTCAAGGTCAATGTACATGGTATGTTTACAACCGCATGGCGCAATTTGGCCTTCATATCGGTGGTCATTTAGGTGATGCGCGCGATTGGGATCAACACGCGGCCAATGATGGTTACAGTGTCCGTTCCATTCCATCTGAACACAGCGCTGTCGTCTTCGAACCCGGTCAACTTGGCGCTGATGCATACTATGGACACGTCGCATTCGTAGAAAAAGTCAATTCAGACGGTTCTATCGTCATTTCAGAATCCAATGTTAAAGGATTAGGAGTCATTTCCTATCGCACCATCGATGCATCCGATGCAGAATCGTTAACATATATTAAAGGTAAATAAACATTAAAAAGACTCCAGAAGCGCCTCATTACGCTCTGGAGTCTTTATTCGTTTTAGATTTACGGCGGTGAGTAATACAAATGATACAACCACCTATAATGATGAGCGCTATCCCTAATGGCAATAGGGTTTGTTTCGCCACTTGACCCGCAGCAGGTAAATCAAAATTACCTTCATGGTCGAACAAACCACTTAAAAAGTCGTCTGAGGGCTCAATGAGTGACAATGCACGACCTTGTTTCGGATTCGGAATGTCAGGAATACGATCCAATATTTGCTTACCGTTCACTCCTTGACCAAATAAACCCAGTGGTTCTAACAGGTCAGACTGCCCTCCGAGTAAATTACGTCCATGACGCTCATTTAAGAGGCCCTCCATTCCATTGATAAATCCAAGTATTTTTCCAATCCGTGCTTTTAAACGTTCAAGGTCATTTTTGGCTTTAATGATATCATTGAGACGTCCATCCGCATCTGACTTTAATTGTTTTAACAGCGCTGTACGAGAATCAGCCTTATCTGCAATACGTTGTGCAAGCGCACGTGCTGTTTCGTCATTAAACTGTGACGCGAGTATCGTTTCGAGAGCTTGGCGTTTATCATGCGCTTGATCCAACACATTTTCTAAAATGTCATCGCCTGTCATATGAGGTCCATAACGTTGTTTCAAACGATCCACAATTTGCGCGCTATTCGGATGCCCTTTTAAAATGTCAGACGCTATTTTAGTCGCTTCGATTGAATCGTAACGTGTAGAAAGCAATGCCTCAAGCAATTCTTGAGGATTCGATGAATTGTCAATCATTGAACGCAATACATCATCACTTGAACGTGCCGACAAGCGATCAAATTCACTAACCAACTGGTTTGCGATTTGTGCATCCGTCTTCCCTTTCGTTTGAACACGTTGTAAAATCGCGTTCGCTTCTTTGTCATTAAACGTTTGTCTGATTAAAGACGTCACCGCTTGTGATTTATGGTCATTTGACTTCAGTCGATTGAGCACGAGATCATTTTGCGTATTTAATTGATGTTTTATCGCATCAATTTCTTTCGATAATAACGCTTTCCGCTCCTCTGATAAATTCGGTTGTTGCGCAAGTTTTGTCTCAAAAGCTTGTAAAGTCTCTTCCTTCGTTGAGACATAATTATCAAGTGCTGCGGTCCTATTCGGTAACCCTAACAATTGTTGAATATCTGTTTTAATATCATTGCTTTTAGGATCTTTTTGATTCAATTCATCCAGCAAATGACGTGCAGACGTCGTAGTATCGAGGTTCACATCATTTAGTTTACCCCCATCAACTTTATTACCTGAGTGATTGAGTTCTGCAAAAAAACGATCCATATTGTTGTTCAATTGTTCACGTATCACACGTGCCTCTTCTAATTGACGGGTATTTTGCGTCGAAGTTGACTTAACCTCATTTAATAAACGATCAATCTCATCAATACTTTTCGCCTGACTCAACTCTGATGTCAATTGCGATTTTTGTTGATCGGTTAACGTGCGCCACTGCTTCACTTCAGCTTGACGTTGTTGAATATATGTTTCCAGAGATGGTTGTTGATTCACATGTGTAACATTTTGTGCATTCACATTGGGAGAAATATGATTACCCATCAAGCCCGTTGAGATAACCAATACAGCACTGGACACTTTAAAAGAACGATTTAACAAGTTACGACTATGCCAATGTTTGTTTCTCACCTTTTTCATAAACTTCACCTTTCTAATTTGACTCATTCACATTATAGACGGAAATGACAATAAATCATAGAGAAAGAATTCGAGAAATTTAATTAAAGGTAGATAGAAGAGGGATGCCTTGTGTTATACCAAGCATTAGGTTTATATTGGACAATTAACGCTGGATTCCTCATTATACAAATCGTACTAACGCATCGTTACTTTCTAAAAAATTCTTCAAATAAGTCTCTTGATATAAACAAGACGAATCATAAAGTATAAACTTTAATTGAATAGAAAAAAGAGGTAATAAAATCGCTTCAATTTTATTACCTCTTTTACATTTGATATATTGACGACTAGACACATTTTTTACAACAATTACCCTTAATTAGATGTTTAAGCATTTAGATAGAACGTCTCATTCATATTATCTACTAGGTTTAAAATTAATACTATCAGAGAAATACACATTTTTACCATGTCGCTTATCGAATTCAAATTCAATGGTTTTATAACCTATTGAGCTCCCTTCAAACTTCCCTACACCTTTCAGAATTAATTTAGGCGCATTATTTGTAGGTATATCATAACGTGTGCGTAATTGCTTTACATTGTCATCATCATTGCTTAATTGATATTCCGCTGAATAGTTTGGCACATTCGGATTATACGAAAAGTGTCCATTGTTATACTGATTTAAATCTTTGAACTTTGCATATTGTACAAAAAACTTAAATGACTCAATTTCTTTAGCTATATGTGTTTCTTTGATTGGTTTTGTAGGTATGAATTTATTGTTTACCATTTTCACAGGATACTCTTTTTCGTGACTTTTTAACTCTCCATTTTGATCTTCTGAAACATTATGTATGACATATTTACCATGTGCGATTTTTTTATTTCTATCAATAAATAGGACCATCCCTTTACTTACAAGCACTCCCTTATTTGACTCAATAGCCATCTTTGAACTTAATACCCAAGTCCCTTTATCATTCTTATCGAATTCCCCGTCTCTAAAGCCTTCTTTATCATAGAAATCTTCCAGATTTTTAATCGGATACATTTTTAATGATTTGTTGAAGCTTTGTTTAATCTTTTTTTCAGAACTCGTTTCATTAATGTTTTCTTTACTATTTTCACTGTTCATAAGCCCAGATCCTCCCATCATTATTGTAAGTACTACTAAACCAATAAATAGACTTATTTTTTTTATATGTATCATAGTTACCCCCGTGTCATAAGTTTGTGTAGTTGAACCTTTATACTAAAGCATATC
The DNA here is from genome assembly GCF_002901865.1 of Staphylococcus agnetis. Classification (GTDB taxonomy): domain Bacteria; phylum Bacillota; class Bacilli; order Staphylococcales; family Staphylococcaceae; genus Staphylococcus; species Staphylococcus agnetis. The sequence continues at coordinate 7,845 of NZ_PPQF01000040.1, read as the reverse complement.
TTTGAATACATTTATTTAATTTTTAAATGTGGTCGAATATTCTGATGTTTCTTATTAAACTAAAATATTTATTACACTCTAATAATACTAAAAATTGATTGCGCAATCACATATATTTTTTCATTAATTTTAAGCTTTATAACTTCTTATTTATAAACGTATTTCATGTTTTAAATTTACTTGTTTTACTTCTTTATCGATTTCTATAAAACTAAAAATCCCTCTCAATCATTATTTATTGAAAGGGATTTAACATATTTTGTACTTAAGTTTGATTGTAAATCTATTTAAAGGCTGTCTTGGTTGTTTCTTTTTTTCGTTAACTGTAATCAGTCAAATCATCATATGCTTCGCTCCAATGATAGGGTTGAAGTGTTTTTAGTGGTTTATATATTAATTTACTTTCTGGATTTGTGACCGCAACTTTGACACCGCCACCCCAATAACGGAGACGTTCTTGACAAATACCACACGGGGTTAAAATTTTAAAATCACTATGTTCATCATCTCTTACTACGCAAATGCTATGCGTAATGACGTCCTCATTTTTATGCGCTTCTAAAATCGCACCTGTTTCTATACATAGCGCTGTGCCAGCATTTATAATCTCAGGTGCTACTGAAATATAAATTTGACCTTGTTTAGAATACATTGCAGCTGCACCACCCCAGCCTGTGGGATACCTGTGTTGAATAAACTTCACAGCTTCTTCATATAATTGCTTTTCAATAGTCATATAAACACTCCTTTAAAAAGGTAATTTGTTAAATAACCAAATACTTATAAGTGTAATGAGTAAAAACACTCCCACGACACATGTCACAATATAAACTGTTTCTAACCCATTTTTAAACTTGTGTCTTTCTATTGATTTTGTTTTCTTACCATTTTCCATATAATCGACTATTTCTTTATACGTTTTAACATCATGTTTCTTCTTAATTTTATCTACTTTTATTGCACTATACATGGAAATTAACCAAATGACAAAAGGACACAAAAACCCAAACCATCCTTCACTATACTTGAGTGCTGCCGCAAAGGAAACTGCGGTTAAAAACATACTTATCACCATGACATTACCATAACGATCCATATGTGTTCTATCAATGTTATGTTTCATTTCTTCTACATCTCCTCTAACAAGTTGATCTAAGGAAACGTTGAACACTTCAGATAGATAAATTAAATTTTGTAAATCCGGATAACTTCTTTCATTCTCCCAATTTGAGATGGTTTGCGCCGATACATAAATCTTTTCAGCTAAGTCACTTTGAGATAACTGCATCGCTGTTCGATATTCTTTAATATGATGACCTACTTCCATGTTCAATCGCTCCTTGATTTCAATCTAACTCGTTTATGACAGTCATACCATCAACACTTTTTATAAAACAAGGAAATCATGCTATAAAAGTCTTTATAGTACGTTATTTCCTAGGAAATACAGACTATGATGCCTTTCTACTATGTAAAAAGACCTACTTTAATAAACCCTCAACCAATTTAATTAAATAAGATAATACTGCTGGATTTTTCTAAAAATATCATACTAAGTCATTCAATAAAAATCTATGACATTATTAACGCATTTAAGAAATATATGCCCATTAAAAATAGATCCATTATTCATATCAGTCCACCCCGCTTTATCAACATTCTAAAATCAACACCTTCAAAACCTTGATAAATAAGCGTTTATGTTCTATTCCCATAAAAAGATACTCCTTTAGTAGTAATTACACCCTAAAGAAAGAATATTTATATCACATTTAGTAAACGTTAAAGTTAAGTTAAGCAATATTTAATTTTAACCTTTAACTTTCAAGTCTATAATAAGTTTGATTGTTAGTATTACGTAATCACCGATAATCAATTACTTTGGGAAATAGAAAAAAAGGAGCAATGAAAATGAAATTATCTACAATTGCTAAAACAAGTTTAGCATTAGGAATTTTAACAACAGGAGTAATAACAACAAACGCTCAATCAGTAAATGCGGCAACTAAAGTAGCGGATCAAATTAAAGATAAATCAGATGACATTAAAACACTAAGTGATTATTACAATAAAACACCTTTAGAGTTACGAAACGTGAACGGATATTTTTCTGGTAATGGTGTAACAGTCTTGCACAACTCTCAGCATTCTGAAGTTGAATTAAAAGGTACTGATAAAAATAAATATACTGATGAAGATTTGAAAGATATAGATGTATTTTTAGTTGGTGAAGGAACTAGTAAGCAAGCTCCAACTCGTTCTATAGGTGGTATAACTCTACCTAATAAAGATAAACATATAGATCATGTAAAAAAAGTAACACTTACTGTGAAAACAAAAAAAGATGATTTATTAATTCAACAAGATGGACCATTTGACATTTACAAAGAAAAAGTATCACTTAAAGAGTTGGACTTTAAATTAAGAAAACAATTAATTAAAGATCACGGTTTATATACAGGTGACAAAAAAGACGGCACAATTGTTGTAAAAATGAATAGTGGCAGAGAGGATGACAAATACTCTTTTGAACTAGACAAAAAATTACAAGATCACCGCATGGGTGATGTTATTGACTCAAAAAACATTAAAGAAATTATTGTTGAAATGTAATTATAAAAATAAAATATTAGGAGTTTATGATGAGAGAGAATTTTAAGCTACGTAAAATGAAAACAGGCTTGGTTTCGGTTGCCATCGTGGCTATGTATATGACTATGCAAGGTCAAGCGGAAGCTTCTGAAAAAGCGACTGATGTGAATCAGTTAACAGAAAATCAAAGTATTGAAGAAAAACAAGTTGAGGCTCAACCTAAACTTGAAACTGCAGCACCAACAAATGCAACGGTTCAACCTACTGAACACGTTGACGCAAAACAAAATGATACTAAAGTGGACGTACAGGAGAACTTCGTTAAATTAGATAAGGTGAACCCTGGCGATACTAAGATCACTGGGAAAACATTACCGAATCAAATTGTTTCATTAACTATTGATGGAAAAAGCGTTGGTTCAGTTGAAGGTGGAGACGGTGGTTTCGCAGAATCAAATGACGATGGTGAATTTGAATTTGATTTAAATGATAGAAACATCGTCTTCAATCAACAAGTTGACGTTGCGTCATCAAATTTAAATTTCGACCTTGAAGAAGAAGGTTCGGAAGACGCGATGCTTGAAGAAGAACCTGTAGATGCGACGGACTCTACAACTACGGGTCGTTACGATAAGGCATATGCGATTCCTACTAAACAATTAGAAAAACAGAATGGTCATCACCAAGTATTAGTAGAACCTATTCTTCAAGATTCTGGCATTATCAAAGGCCATACATCTGTTAAAGGTCGTGTCGCACTTGCGATTAATAATAAGTTTGTTGACTTAGGTTTTGATGATTTTAATAAAGATACACCATTAGAAAAAGCAAAAGCACGTACTGAAGGTATATGGAAATTTATTGATGATAAAGGTTATTTTGAATTTGACTTCAAACGTAAACCTTTTGAAAGCTATCAAATTAAAAAAGACGATTTAATATCACTTACTTTTAAACCAGATGATGAGGAAGAAGCGTTAATTCCTTTAATTTTCAATAGTAAAGCTAGTGATTTTGCGAATGTCGCTACCGCTACCACATCATATACCCCTGCTGATGTGAAGAAAGTTGTGACTTTGAATAATGGCACTGCTGATTTACAAGTTGATGATATCCATGGTTTTGTTTACGAGAGCGATCGTGGGATTGATAAACCTGTAGACAGCAGTCAAGGTACTCGAGAAATTAAAGGTAAAACTAAATTTGCGAATGCCGTTGTCAATGTAACTTCTAGTCTTGGTGAAGGCAACGAATTCCCAGATTTACAAGTAAATGAAAAAGGTGAATTTTCATTTAACGCATCTGAAGCTGGCTTCCGTTTAAATAATGGAGAAAAACTTCATTTCACAGTGGTAGATCCCCTCACTGGTGCGATTTTAAGTGATCTTGTCACTAAAGAAATTACAGTGGCAGAGACGGACGAAGAGCGTAAAAATAGAGAAATGGATGAATTACTCGAAGTGACACCTGCTTATTTCCAAATCGTAGGTAACGAACTGAGAGGCTATGACATTCATGGCAATGTACTCGCATATTTTGATGTAAATGATAAAGCAGCGATTGATGCATATTTGAAAAGTTTAGGGTTAGAGAAACCAAACTTTAAAGAAAAACCAGAATTAAAGACCGAACACCCAGGTGCATCACCTGAACTAAAATCAGAAACAAATCCGAAAATTAATTTAGAGGCATCACCTAAAGTTAATCCAGAAAATACTCCTAAAGCAAACCCTGGATTAACACCTGAGCTTAAGTCAGAAACAACACCGAAGACTGGTTCTGAAGCGACACCTAAAGCAACGCCAGAAGTATCGCCAAAGGCTAGTCCAGAATCAACACCGAAAACAAGCCAGGATCAAAAATCGGATATTACAACTGAGGTAGGCACTAAGGAAACTTCAGAAACAGCAACAAAAACATATCCAGTAGTGACGCTTGGTTCTACGTCAGTAAATGGCAAATCATATCAACCGACACCTGTGTCAACACAAGTATCGGCTAAAGAAGCAACTAAAGACCCATCACCTGCGACAAAAGCACTTCCTGAAACAGGTCAAGAAGAGACACACGCTGGATTAATCGGTACACTTTTAGCTGGACTTGGCGCAGTGTTCGTATTACGTAGAAAACGTAAATCCAATTAAAATAGTTCATTTTAACTCAAAAATAAGCAACGACTGATGATTGGCGTTACATCTCCATTTCCTAGCAATGTGGTCATTGTTAAGAAATGGAAATAACGCGCCATTTAATACGATAACTTTAATTTTGAGTTGAACACATGGCGCCTAAAAGATGGTATAGGCGTCATTATTAATCTAAAAGCGATTAAAGACAAATCAATGAATATGTGAGATAGAATTTAGGAGTTATGAATGAAAGAGATTTTTAAATTACGTAAAATGAAAGTCGGCTTGGTTTCAATTGCCATGGCAGCGATGTATATCACTATCCAAGGACAAGCAGAAGCTTCTGAACACGTTTCTAGTGCGAGCCAACCAACTCATAACGTTGAACAAACACGAGTTACTTTAACACCCCCTCTAAGTAATGAAAGTCAGACAAATACAAACGTTCAACAAGTAGAAGAAGAAAAACAAACCGTTGTAAAAGAAAAACAAAAGAACTTTGTGACATTAAATGATGTACAACCAGGTGATACACAAATTACAGGTAAAACATTACCTAATCAAACTATTTTATTAAACTTAGATAAAAAGAGCGTAGATTCCGTTGAAGGTGATCTCGTAAAATCGGATAATCAAGGGAATTTCATTTATAAATTAAACGATAGAAAGATTGTTTATAATCAGGAAATAGAAGTTACATCTTCAAATTTCAGTTTGGACTTAGATTTAGAGTCAGAAAATGAAGAAAGTACTATGGAGGAAGAAAGTAACGACTTAAGTAAAAGTGTTAATACAGGTCGTTACGATAAATCATATGAAGTTCCTACCAGTCAATTAGAAAAAGATAATGGTCATCACCAAGTTTGGGTTGAACCGATTCTTAAAGATTCTGGCATAATTAAAGGTCATACATCTGTTAAAGGTCGTGTCGCACTTGCTATTAACAATAAATTTGTTAATTTAAGTGATAGTAGTGAATATGAAAAAGATATGTCTGAAAAGGATGCTAAATCTCGTGTTGATGGTATTTGGAAACATATCGATGACAAAGGTTATTTTGAATTTGACTTCAAACGTAAGCCATTTGATGATTATCAAATTAAAAAAGACGATTTAGTATCTATCACGTTTAAGCCTAATGATGAAGATGAAGCAATTATCCCCTTAATTTTTAATGTACAGGCAAGTGATTTCGACAGTATCCAATCCGCAATTACTTCATATAACCCTTCAAATGTGAAAAAAGTGAATATACTGAATACAATTACTGATGATATACAAGTTGACGATATACAAGGTTATGATTATGTAAGTAACAATGGAATTGATAAACCTGTTGAAGGTAGTAAAGGTACTAAAGTTATAGAAGGCAAAACGAAATTTGCGAATGCCGTAGTTAATGTGACTTCTAGTCTTCGAGAAGGCAATGAATTTCCTGATTTACAAGTTGGTGAAGATGGTAAATTTTCATTTAACGCTTCCTCAGCTGGATTCCGTCTAAATAATGGTGAAAAACTACATTTTGTCGTAGTAGATCCATTATCTGGTAAAGTTTTAAGTAAGCTCGTCACAAAAGAAATTACGGTGGCCGAGTCTGAAGCGCAACGAAAAGAACGCGCATTTGATGATTTAATTGAAATTACCCCTGCTTATTTCAAGTTGGTAGGTAACGAAATAAGAGGCTATGATATTCATGGTTATGTACTCACTTATTTCAACGCATATGATACAAAAGAATTAGCACGTCATATTTATAAAGGTCAATAATGATTTAAGTACAGCTTTATCGTTTTGATAAAAACGCTAATTTATCATGACGATAAGCTGTTTTTTTTTGTCTAATTTCAAAGGGCATTTCCCCTATTATTATGATTAAAGATTATTTAGATTTAAAGGAGTTATAGATATGAAATTATCTACAATCGCTAAAGCAAGTTTAGCATTAAGTATTTTAACAACAGGTGTCGTAACGACAAACTTACAAACTGCAGAAGCAGCACCATATTATTATGGAAGCTCATCTTATTATGGACCGTCATTTAATTATGACAAATATTTCCAACTTAAAGATAATGATATCCATAATTTGTATACGTACTATTCGAAACATAGTTTTGATTTCAAATATCAAAAAGGTTATGGTGATGGACGTGAAGTTGATGTTCAAGATCCATACTCATATCAATTTAATACCATCTCATTAGTAGGTCAAAATAAAGATAGATACCAACAAAGAGAAATTCCAAATATCGATGTGTTTATAGTCGGTGAAGGCTATGGTTATCAAGCTACAAATTATTCTGTTGGCGGTATTACGAAATCAAATAGCCGCTACTATGCAGGTCCTGTTGTAAGTCCTCAATTGTCAATTAAAAATGGCAATCATTCATCTTTAGTCAATTTTAATATTTACAAAGAAGAAATTTCACTTAAACAAATTGATTTCAAAATTAGACATCAGTTAATTAAACATTATGGACTCTATCAAAACGGCAAAAAATCAGGAAGTATTACTATTAATATGAATGATCATTCTTCACATCATATTGACCTAAATTCTAAATTGCCTGCTGAAAAAATGGGTAATGTGATTGATTCAAGAAATATTAAAGACATTAAAATCGAGATGAACTATTAATATGTGTTGTTTCTGACATAAAAATAGTGCACTCACCCTTTTTAATTATTATTTAACAGCTTTACGAATGTACTCAAAACAACATTACGTAAAGCTGTTTTTATTTTAACTTTAATATATATCCTTCACTGCAATATGACATTGCAAACAATTATTATGCCAACAACAATCCTCATACAATAAAATAGTTATAAAGTCAATTAATTTTACACCTAAACAATTAAGCATCATCCTATTAATTTTTAATAAAATAGTACGATCGTCCTGAAAAAACGTTGTAGTTACAACCTTTCCATTCGATTTTACCTCAAAATTTCAATTTCTCTTTTTTTCAGATTCAATAAAATTTTTATGCAAATACATAATTTTCACGTCAATTTTCTACAAATAATTCATGTTTTATTACCTACTCAAACCCTTACTCTCACTCAAACTGTCTATACAAGAATGCAATATTTTTATAAATCATCAATTATTTTTTTGTTA
>NZ_PPQF01000039.1 GCF_002901865.1 Staphylococcus agnetis | reverse complement strand
GTCCTAGTACTTAGTGATTATAAAAAAGAGTTATGGAATAAGAAATATGAAGCTCTCAATTTACATATCAATGGACGTTTATTTAAAAGTAGATTAGCAAATAAAACGCCTAATAAAGAAGGATATTTTTTATCCATTTGGCAAAAGAATCAGATAAATAAAAATGTCCCTTTTCATAGTGAGAATCATATTGATAAAGTCATTATTACTGTAATAGATGGTGCTAAAGTAGGGCAATTTATATTTTCTAAAGAAGCACTGATTGATCATGGTATTTTAAGTTCAACGACGTATAACGGTAAAATGGCTATTCGTGTTTATCCTACTTGGATAAAGCATCTCAATGCAACAGCGTTATCAACGCAGAAATGGCAATCAAATTATTTTATTGACTTGTCAGATGGAATAAATCTCAATGATATAGAGTCAATGTATTTAAACTGAATAATAAACTCGGAGGAATTTATGATTCACGGAATTAATCATATTACATTTTCAGTTTCTGATATAAAAAGGTCAACGCAATTCTATAAAGAAGTTTTAAAGGCCAAAATAGTTATGGAAAATGAAACAATTGTCTTTTTTACTCTTGGGAATGTTTGGTTTGCACTAAATGAAGAAAAAGATATTCCAAGACATGATATGCAAATCGGTTATACACATTTGGCATTATCTATTTCTGGAAAAGATTTTGAAGATTGGTATTATTGGTTAAAAGTAAATAAAGTGAATATTTTAAAAGGGAGAAATAGAGATATTAAGGAGAAAAAATCTATTTATTTCACAGATCCAGACGGTTATTTATTAGAACTTCATACGGGAACACTGATGGATAGAATTAATTATTATAATCATTTAGACAATGATACTAAATGTTTTGAGTAATAAAATATAGTCTCTTTATATTAATAACTATCAAGCTATTCACCGTAATGATATGTTTCATAGAGTGGCATACTCTTATACATACAGCGATTTTTATTAACAACATCTTATGAATGAAATATCTTATGTGTAATGGAGGTGACAAAATGCCAAACGCGATATGGTTAATGTTTGACAAGGATGGTACATTAATTCAATTTGATCAAAGTTGGGTGAAGATAGGGATTCAACTCGTTGAAGATGTGTGCGCACATTTTCATATTAAAGACATTCATCGAGTGAAAAAAGATGTAGGTATTGAGAAAGGTGCATTTACACCTGGTAGCATTATGGCCTCAGGTACTTTAGAGGAAATGGTGACCGTGTTTAATCAATATACAGATCAAGATACGACGTCATATACGACACAAAGAAGCCAAGCACTCATTCATGCACGTGAACCCGAGGTCATATTATTTGAAGGGGTGGCCTCTATGCTTCATACGCTAAAATCACAAGGGTATCACCTCGGTATTTTGACGAGTGACAATCGTACAGGCATGGCGCACTTTTTTGAGAAGACACAACTGCAATCGTTATTTGACATCGTTATTACTACCAATGGTGATCATTACGAAAAGCCAGACCCGCGTATTTTAGAGCCGTTATGGGAGCGAGGGGTAAAAGGTCGCGACATGATAATAATAGGAGATACCGATAATGATATGAAAACAGGTCGTAATGCGCATGCACTATTCAACGTTGGTGTGCGTACAGGATTAGGAGATCTAGCTACCTTTGTTGATGCGGATATTATTTTAAATGAAGTTACGGAACTTCCGAGTATATTAAAAACAACCCATTGAATGCGTTATAGCTTCAATGGGTTGCGTAATTATTGACGCTGGTCAACTTGACGATGAGTTTGAATAATATGTCCAACTTTTTCAAGTACAGCATCTATGGAATTAGGGTCGTCATATAAATCATATTCATTGATATTGACACGAACGACTGGACAAGCATTAAATTGATTAATCCACGTATCATAACGTGCAAATAACTTTTTCCAATATTCTGGGTCTGTGTTCATTTCCATTTCGCGCCCACGCGCATGAATGCGATTAATGACACTTTTATAATCTGATTCAAGATAAATTAAAACATCTGGTTTAGGGAAATAAGGTGTCATCACCATCGCATTAAATAAATTTGAATAGGTTTCAAAGTCTTCAGGTGTCATTGTTCCTTGTTCTTCATGCATTTTAGCGAAGATATCTACGTCTTCATAAATAGAACGGTCTTGTATAAACCCACCGCCATATTCAAACATGCGCTTTTGTTCTTTAAAACGTTCTGCTAAAAAGTATATTTGTAGATGAAAACTCCAACGCGTGAAATCGTCATAAAATTTATCTAAATAAGGATTATGATCTACGTTTTCAAATGACGTTCTAAAATTTAATTTATCAGCAATTGCTTGCGTTAAAGATGATTTTCCGACACCAACTGTGCCAGCTATCGTTATGACAGCATTTGAGGGTATGCCAAAGTTATTCAAATGTGTTTCCTCCAATTAGTTCATTTATTTGATTTAAAATTGTGTCATAATCTGAACTGTTTTTGACAAAGTCCAGATGTGTTGTATCGATACGTAACACGTGATGACCATGTGCTTTTAACGATTCATAATAAGCCAAATAATCAGCTTTTAATTTTAATAAGTAGTCATCTTCAATATGTATTTCAAAATCACGATTTCTAATTTTGATGCGTTCTTTTAAACGGAATAATTCAGCGTCTAAAAAAACGATATAATCGGGCATTCTTAAATCTTCGGTTAAAATATCATAAATTCTTGAAAATTTATCAAATTCTATAGGTGATAAGGTATTTCGTGCGAAGATTTTGTTTTTATAAATATGATAATCACTTACAATACCTTGATGCATCGAACCCAAATCTTGATAATCTTTATATCGATTACACAAGAAAAACATTTCTGTTTGGAAACTCCATTTAGAAATATCTTCATAAAAATCGGATAGAAATGGGTTTTCACCTACAATTTCTTTTGCCTCATAAAAATGATAAGATTGACTCAACTTATGTGCTAGCGAAGATTTGCCAACACCAATCGGGCCTTCAATTGCTATAAAAGGTTTATCCATATTTTTTTATCTCCATTTTTTATTTTATCAGTATTACAAATTTTATCACATGTTGGGGTGTTTCTGTATGAGAAGTCATGAATTTTATATGTCAGTCGCGATTGAAGCAGCGAGAGCGGCTGAAAAGTTAGGGGAAGTGCCTATAGGGGCAGTCGTTGTTAAAGATGATGAAATTATTGCGACAGCCTATAATTTAAGAGAAACGTCACAACTTCCAATGGCGCATGCGGAACATTTAGCGATTGAGCGTGCCGCAAAAAAACTAGGAACGTGGCGCCTAGAAGGTTGTACGCTATATGTCACACTTGAACCGTGTGTAATGTGTTCTGGGACGATTGTTATGAGTCGTATTGATACCGTAGTCTATGGTGCGAAAGATCCTAAGGGTGGATGCAGTGGCAGTTTAATGAACCTTGTACAGGATTCACGAATGAACCATCGCGTTAATCTTATTACAGGTATATTAGAATATTCATGTGGAGAATTATTAAAACAGTTTTTTAAACGTCTACGTGAAAATAAGAAGCGCACAAACAAATTAAAATACAATCCACCGAAAGTTTGATAAAATGAATGGCGTACGAAGCGGTTCATTAAAGGTGAATACGTTATTAATCATTTCATATGTAATATGTGATGCTAATGGATACATGTATATAACAAATTTAATGTGAAATGATTTGGCATAGAGTGAGGTAAACATATGATTAAATTAATTGCGACAGATATGGACGGTACATTACTTAATGCGGGGCATGAAGTTTCAGAAGAGAATGTGAAAGCCATTCAATATGCACAGTCATTAGGAATTACAGTGGTAATTGCAACAGGACGTGCGTTTTATGAAGCGAATGACCCAATTCAGCCCACGGGTTTAAAGGTACCGTACATTTGTTTAAATGGTGCCGAAGTACGAGATGAATGTTTTGACATCGTGCATACATCAAACTTAAACCATGAATTATACCAACGTATACGTAATGTGTTGGATGAAAAAAATATTTTTTACCAAGTGTATACAAATTTAGGCATTTATACTGAGGATCCTGAACGTGACTTGGCGATATATCTTGATATTGCGAAACAAATGGGGCAAACACCTAACGTAGAAAAGATACGTGCACATATTCAGCATCGTATTGAAGTGGGGTCTTTAAAAGTCGTAGATAATTACGATAAAGTCGAAGATATTCCAGGTGAGCTTATTATGAAAGTATTAGCGCACGATGTTGATTTAGATAAAATTAATCGTGCAAAAGAACGGTTGGCCAAAAGTGGCAACCTCGCTGTGTCTTCATCAGCAAGAGGAAATATCGAAATTACACATATTGATGCGCAAAAAGGATTAGCAGTGCGCACCATTGCGGAACAACTCGGTATTGAAATGAAAGATGTAATGGCAGTGGGGGATAATTTAAATGATAAATCAATGTTGGAAGTAGTGGGTCATCCTGTTGCGATGGCAAATGCGCTTCCGGAATTAAAAGACATCGCGTCATTTGTGACGGATACTAATGAAAATAGTGGTGTCGCGAAAGCGATTTATCACATTATAGATGAGACAAAGAAATAGGGAGTGACAGTTCAATTATGAAAGGATTAATTATTGTAGGAAGTGCGTCACCCAATTCGCATACACGCGCACTTGCTCAATTTCTAAAAGGACAAATTGAAGCACATCATCATGAAGTTGAAATTTTTGATTTAGCTGAACGTCCTTTGCATATGTTAGATTTTTCAGGACAAAATCCAGTACCAGAGGCGTATCAACGTAATGCAGAACAATTAAAATCTTTAGCAATGGAAGCAGATTTTTTTATACTCGGTACACCAAACTATCATGGTTCTTATTCAGGAAGTTTAAAAAATGCGCTAGATTACTTGAATATGGATTACTTCAAAATGAAACCAGTTGGATTAGTGAACAATAGCGGAGGTATCGTAAGTGCGGAACCATTGTCGCACTTAAGACTCATCGTACGTTCATTACTGGGTATTGCTGTACCTACACAAATCGCAACACACGATTCGGATTACGACAAATTAGAAGATGGCACGTTATATCTATCTAATGAAGAATTTCAACTACGTGCGAAATTATTTATTGATCAAATTTTATCGTTTGCGAAAAATAGTCCATATGAACATTTAAAATAAAAAATCACCTTCAATATTTATAAAATGACGCAAATTGAAAGTGATATCATGATATTCACAGTAATAAAAAAGGGGTGAGCACTATTTTAAGTGACTCACCCTTTCTTTTATTTTCGATATTTTAACTTAGCAAAGGCATCATGTTGGTGAATGGATTCTTCATTTCGGCATTCGATATCAAATCCGTCCAACCAATCGAGTTCAACTAAGTCAGCTGCGATGAGACGAATTAAATCCTCAACAAAACGCGGATTTTCATATGCACGCTCTGTTACACGTTTTTCATCTGGACGCTTTAATATAGGGTAAAGCATGGAACTCGCATTTGCTTCCATCGCATCTAGAATAATCTCTTTATAGTCATCTGATAATGTGGCAGCTTTATTCATATAAGCTTTCACTGTAATAATGCCACGTTGGTTGTGCGCAGAATATTCACTGATTTCTTTAGAACACGGACATAACGTTGTCACAGCCGCTTCTATAGTTAATTCTTTACGTGTTGTTTCATCTCCACGCACCGCCAAGCCATAAGTGACATCAGCGTGCCCAACCGCTTTTATGTCAGTGACAGGACTTTTGCGTTCAAAGAACCATTTCCCTGAAACATCGACTCCTGCACTATGTTGTTTCATATGCGATTTTAAACGGTTCAACAACTGTGTTAATGTATCGAATTCAAGTCGAATCCCATTATCATATTCAGCCTCAACCGCTTCTAAAATTCGGCTCATATTGATGCCTTTTTCATCTTTATTTAAACTTGTAGAAAAACTAAAGTTGCCTGCTGTTTGAAATTGATCAATCCATACAGGATAAACTAAGTTTTTAATACCTACTTCTTCTATTTCAAACAAAAAGTTTTTATGTGTACTTTGAAGATCGGTCATTTCAGCTTTCGTTGTTGGTTTTGTACCTTGGATAGGGTCTACAGAACCAAAATGTTTCCAACGACCTTCTCTGGTTGATAAATCAAATTCAGTCATGTTACTTCCTCCACTATATTTGCTCAGGATTAAGACAGATCATTTTTTGCTTAATCCTTCAATTCGAATGTTTTGGATTTAATCAAAATGATACGTCCAAAATGTTTCGGTAGTTAAAAATGCGGCCGCATCACTCGGCACGCCTGAAGCACGTCCTTGAGGATTTGCCAGTTGTTCTAAAAACGGCCCTGTTTGTGATTGATGTGCTTCAAAAGCTTTTAATTTTTGCTCTTTATACTCAGAAATGTCATTGACGATATCCGGTTCGCCCAATGCATCTACAGCGTCATTACTAAATGCAACGAGTTGCAATTTCGGTCGTTCTGTTTCAGGGAGACGTTGAACAGTCCGAACAACAGCTTCTGCAGTCGCTTCATGATCAGGATGAACGGCATAACCTGGATAAAACGAAATGATTGTAGAAGGATTCGTGTCATCAATAAGTCCTTGTATCATTGCATCCATTTCATCATGAGGCTCAAACTCAACTGTTTTATCACGTAAGCCCATTTTACGCAAATGCGTGATACCAATAACGTTGGCCGCTTCTTCAAGTTCGCGCTCACGAATATGCGTTAATGATTCACGCGTGGCTACAGGAGGGTTGCCTAAGTTGCGTCCCATTTGCCCTAATGTTAAACATGCATAAGTGACAGGGACGCCCTCATCAACAAAGCGTGCAAGGGTACCAGCAGATGAAAATGTTTCATCATCAGGATGTGGAAATATCACTAAAATATGTCGTTCCATAGCCATTATGCATCCCTCCTAAATTTCAAACGCTTGTCGACTAATTTCAAGTACAGCCGCAAGTTGTCCTTCATAATTAAATCCAGCTATCAACAAAGCATCATTGTCAGCGACTTCATAATGCGTCAGTCCTTGAACATACACCCAGCCATGATTGTCCAATTTAAGGCCAATACGGTAAGGCTCTTTGCCGCCGCCTTTTAATTGTGCGTGTTGATAATTGACTTGAATATTGCGTAAAAATGTCCCTGCATTGAAAACACGTTGATCGAAATGGTTGGCATAGGCACCATTAGTCGTTTCAACGTGCAAATAGACAGGTTGATTTGCATATTGATTTAATAAAGCTTGAAGCTTGTCTTCATGAATAGGTTGCAAAGCGTTCACTGCCTCCCTGATATGATTATCTGTCTATTTTACTAAAAAATGTGTCAAATTTGTATATGTCTGCTCATTTTATATTGCAAAATTCATAAAGTATTTGAGCCTATCGTTGTTTGCGCTTAGCAACTAATGTCTCATAACTTTGTGAAAAGTGATGTAAACGGGATGTGTCTTGAAGTAAATGATAGCTTACCAAATCAATAATAAAATGTGTGGCTAATTGTGAATTGATAAAATAATGATCATGGGTAAATTGACGATCCGCTGTCAAAATAATATGGTCGCACACGTGTTCTAATGAGGCGGTTTTATAATGTGATAATGCTAAAATTTTAGCGCCTGCTTTTTGTGCCTGACTTAAACTATCTAATATTTCAGCTGTTGCGCCACTATTGGTAAGGGCAACGACGGTGGTTTGTTCATCACACATTTGTTCAATTACTGCCATTAAGTGTGCATCTGTGATCGCCATCGCTTTAAAGCCCATGCGGATGGTACGAAAATAAAATTCTTGGGCACTTAACCCAGAACTACCAATACCAATAAATATAATTTTTTGACTATGTTGAATCGCTTCTACGAGTGCCAACAAGTCAGATTGAATAATAAATTCACCTGTATGATTCAAAATAGACATATAATGTTGATGCATAATTTGAATGGCAGGCTCGTTTTCAATGACATCTTGATGAAATTCATGTTGAATCGCAAAACGTAACGATTGAAAACTATCATAATCTAACTTATGCGCAAAGCGACTCACACTTGAAGAAGACACACCAATATCACGTGCAAAAGATTGTATGTTCCCAATATCCGTAGCACAGTCTAATTTTAAAATTGCTTCTGCGATGATACGTTCAGATTTCGTAAATTGAGGATAAAAATGTTGAATACGATTTTCAAGTTTCATCTTATCGCGCTCCTTTTATTCAGTATAATTGAAAATATTTTTCGAAACAATATAACATATTGACAGTTTATTTCACGGTGCTATATTGAACTTAGAAGCATAAGGGAGAAAGGGGTTTGGGGTATCATGAAAAAAGCGTTTGAAAAGGCTCAACAGTTCGGTAAATCTTTCATGTTGCCGATTGCTATTTTACCAGCAGCAGGGTTGTTACTTGGCATTGGGGGTGCTTTAAGTAATCCGAACACAATTAAAGCCTATCCCATCTTAGATGTTCAATTTTTACAGCACATATTTGTATTAATGAGTTCAGCAGGTAGTATTGTCTTTCAAAATTTACCCGTTATTTTTGCGGTAGGTGTTTCAATTGGGTTAGCTAAAAGTGACAAAGGTACAGCTGGGTTGGCTGCTTTATTAGGCTTTTTAATTATGAATGCAACGATGAATGCTTTATTAACTATCAATGATCATCTTGCAGTAACTGAAGAACTTGCCAAAAAGGGACAAGGTATGGTTCTAGGCATACAAACTGTGGAAACAGGTGTGTTTGGAGGCATCATCATTGGTATCATGACTGCGTTTTTACATAATAAATATAATAAAGTCACGCTACCACAGTTTTTAGGGTTTTTTGGAGGTTCGAGATTTATACCTATTATCACATCGTTTAGTGCTATATTTGTGGGTGTCTTAATGTACTTTATTTGGCCATTTATTCAAGACCTTATCTTTGGTGCAGGTGGAATTGTGAATAAAACAGGTGTTATAGGGACATTCTTTTACGGGTTTATTTTAAGAATGTTAGGACCTTTTGGTTTGCATCATATTTTTTATCTTCCATTTTGGCAAACAGCTTTAGGGGGTTCGCTTGAAGTAAAAGGACATCTTGTGCAAGGCACGCAAAACATCTTTTTTGCACAATTAGGTGATCCGAATGTACACCAATATTATGAAGGTGTATCTAGATTTATGTCTGGTCGTTTTATCACTATGATGTTTGGTTTGTTAGGTGCAGCGCTCGCGATTTATCACACGTCGAAGCCCGAAAATAAAAAGGTTGTGGGTGGATTAATGTTGTCAGCGGCGCTAACGTCATTCTTGACAGGGATTACTGAACCATTAGAATTTAGTTTTTTATTTGTTGCACCGTTATTATATGTGATTCATGCGTTATTAGATGGTTTGGCATTTATGATGGCAGATATTTTTAACATTACGGTTGGTCAAACGTTTAGTGGTGGATTTATAGATTATATATTATTTGGTGTTTTACAAGGAAATGAAAAGACAAATTTCTTATATGTGATACCTATAGGCATCGTGTGGTTTTGCTTATATTATTTCATATTTAAATTACTCATTATTAAAATGAACTTTAAAACGCCTGGCCGCGAAGATGAGCAAATGAATGTTTCTGTCGGTAAAAGTGAAAGAGCGCAAACCATTATAGAAGCTTTAGGAGGTAAAGCCAACATCAATGTGGTGGATTGTTGCGCAACGCGTTTGAGAGTCACACTGTATGATAGTGGGAAATTAAACGAAAGCCAATTAAAAATGACCGAGGCGAAAGGGGTTATTAAACAAGGCAATGGTGTTCAGATTGTATATGGACCGCATGTGACAAGTATTAAGAATGAAATTGAAGAACAGTTATAAATAAAGGAGCGACGTATATGTTACCTCAAGGATTAATCGTATCTTGCCAAGCTTTACCTGATGAGCCACTGCACTCATCGTTTATTATGAGTAAAATGGCGCTAGCCGCTAAAGAAGGTGGTGCTGTAGGGATACGAGCGAACACGAAAGCAGATATTTTAGCGATTAAACAAGAAGTAGATTTACCTGTCATTGGTATTGTTAAAAGAGATTATGAAGGGTCTAGCGTGTTTATCACAGCGACACGTAAGGAAATTGATGAATTAATAGAAAGTGGTTGTGAAGTAATCGCGATGGATGCAACGTTACGCGAACGACCGGCAGAAGATTTAGAAACATTAGTGGCATATGTGCGTCAACAAGCGCCGCATATTGAATTGATGGCAGATATCGCTACGGTTGAAGAAGCGCAACATGCAGAAAATTTAGGATTTGATTACATTGGCACAACATTACATGGTTATACTGAACAAACACAAGGACAGGTGCTCTATGCCAATGATTTTCAATTTTTAGATGAGGTTTTAAAACATGTCAATCAAAAAGTGATTGCTGAAGGGAATGTCATGACACCGGAAATGCTAAAGATTGTAACGGATAAAGGTGTTTATGCGTCTGTTGTTGGGGGAGCAATCACGCGCCCGCGCGATATCACGAAACGTTTTGTAAATGCATTACACGGAGGATGATTCAAATGAAAGTAACAAATCTCGGTACGAAAGATCGTGTGTCATGTTATGTTGCGACTGAATTGTATCAGTTTATGTTGCACCAACCACATGCACGTCTCGGTTTAGCGACAGGAGGAACGATGGTCGATATGTATGGTCATTTAGTAGCTTTATTAAATAAAAATCATCTCGATGTTTCACATATCCATACTTTCAATCTTGATGAATATGTAGGCTTACATGCAACACATCCAGAAAGCTACAATTACTATATGCACCAAATCTTGTTTGATCGTTATCCAAAATTTACAGAAGCGTTTTTGCACATTCCAAATGGAGATGTTGATGACGTTAATAAAGAAGCCATGCGATATGAGACGGTGTTAGATAAAGAAGGACCCATTGATATTCAAATTTTAGGTATCGGACAAAATGGACATATCGGTTTTAATGAACCTGGGACACCGTTTGACACTGAAACACATTGCGTCAATTTAACTGAAAGTACAATAGAAGCGAATAGTCGTTATTTTGAAAATAAGCGTGATGTACCACGTCAGGCAATTTCGATGGGACTTCAATCAATCATGAAAGCAAAACGCATCATTTTAATCGCACTGGGTCCGCATAAAAAAGCGGCAATGACACGCTTGATGACAGGTGAAGTGACGCCAGACTTACCAGCTTCTATTTTGCATCGTCACCCCAATGTGGAGGTTTTTGTTGATGATGAAGCAATGCCTAATTCATAAGCGCATCGTTTGAAACTCCTATTTCTAGGGTATATCCTGAAAATGTAGTTCGTAAAGATAAAAATATGGAGGATTGATTCTAGACATGGAATTACAATTAGCGATTGATTTATTAAATAAAGAAGATGCGGCTGAATTAGCAAAAAAAGTCACAGATTATGTAGATATTGTAGAAATCGGTACGCCGATTGTGATCAATGAAGGCCTCCCAGCAGTCCAACATTTAAAAGATAATGTTGAAGATAGAGATGTTAAAGTATTAGCAGATTTAAAAATTATGGACGCTGCGGATTACGAAGTGAGTCAAGCCATCAAATTTGGTGCGGACGTCGTAACGATTTTAGGTGTTGCAGAAGATGAATCGATTAAAAATGCGATTGCGGAAGCACACAAACATGGAAAACAATTACTTGTGGATTTAATTGCAGTTCAAGATTTAGAAAAACGTGCAAAAGAAATAGATGCAATGGGTGCAGACTATATTGCTGTGCATACAGGTTATGATTTACAAGCGCAAGGCCAATCACCACTTGAAAGTTTGCGTAAAGTGAAATCAGCAATCAGTCAATCCAAAGTTGCCGTTGCAGGTGGTATTAAGCCTGACACCATTAAAGAAGTTGTCGCTGAAAATCCGGATTTAATCATTGTTGGTGGGGGTATCGCAAATGCAGATGACCCTGCTGAAGCCGCTAAACAATGTCGTGAAATCATGGATGGTCAATAAAATGACAGTATTCAATTACCAACTCATTTTAAATGAAATCGAACAGACGTTAAATTCAGTGAATCCTGAATCAGCGCAACAATTTGAACAACAGGTGATTGATGCGCCTACAATATTTGTTTCAGGTAAAGGGCGGTCAGGATTTGTAGCGAATGGTTTTGCGATGCGTTTAAATCAACTTGGTAAAAAAGCGTATGTTGTAGGGGAGTCGACAACGCCGTCGATTCAAAAAGGAGACGTCTTTGTCATTATATCCGGTTCCGGTTCTACGGCGCATTTAAAATTACTTGCTGAAAAAGCAAAAGAAGTTGAAGCGGACGTGTTACTCATTACTACGAAACCTGATTCTGCAATAGGACAGTTGGCGAATCTCGCAATTGAATTGCCGGCGGGCACGAAACATGATGCTGAAGGTTCAGACCAACCGTTAGGAAGTTTATTTGAACAAAGTGCGCAACTCTTTTTAGATAGTCTCGTGTTAAATTTACAAACACGTTTGAATATTTCTGAAGAAACGATGCAACACAATCATGCCAATTTAGAATAAAAGACTACTCAAACTTCTATCAATAAGGCCGGTATAAGGCTTGCGATAGAAGTTTTTTATGTCGTTAATATGCGGTTAAGATGCAGTGTGATAAAATGAAACAAATGTGAGTAAAGAAGTGAAACGATGGCACAATTACTAGAACGTATTGAAACGTATGCGACATGTCAACCGCATGAAATTGCTATACATATTGATGATGAACGCATAGATTATAAGCACTTACAACAACAATTAGAACAAAAAGCAATGCAATTGCCAGATGCGTGTAAAGGTCAACGTGTGGGGCTTTCTTTTAATCGAATTCAAGACTTTGTAGTGCATTATTTGGCAGTGTTACATAAGGGAGGTATTCCTTGTGTTATTGATCCGAAATGGACAGAAGCGCGTCTTCACGCGTTATATGAACGTTATCATATCGGTTTTGTGTTAAATGAGTCAGGTATCGAAGCCACGGCTTATCGATGTGACACACAAACGCGTCCTTTATTACATATCGGCTTTACATCTGGCACAACAGGGTTACCGAAGGCATTTTACCGAAATGAAGCGTCATGGATTGCCTCATTTGAACAAAATGACGCATTAATAGAAAAAACATTAGATGAGCGGTGTACACTTGTTGCACTAGGACCCTATGCACACTCTTTAACGTTGTACGTAATGATATATGCATTATTTTATGGTCGTACCTTTTTGGGGCAAAATAATTATAATATTCAACAATGTGCAACGAGAATTGCATCTTTACACACGCCGTGCATACTCTTTTTAGTGCCCACAATGGTGTATGATTGGGTGCGACATGCGCATCAAAATTCTAACGTGACACATGTATTTATATCTGGAGATAAATTGTCATCATCATTACATCAGCAATTAAAGGCACAATTGCCTTTTGCGACGATTGATGAATTTTTTGGTACGTCTGAAGCGAGTTTTATTAGTGTGAACCGTAATCAAACAGCCCCGTTAAACTCAGTAGGTACGATTTTTCCTAATGTCGATATACACATCGACCAGCCAGACGTGAATGGGGTGGGCAAGTTGTTTGTGCATAGTGCGATGGCTTTTCAAGGGTATGTCGGTCAGACGCCATCGACGTGGATTCAAACCGGTGATTACGCACGAGTTGACCATGATGTCTTGTATTTGCACGGTCGTATAGAAGATATGATGATTATTGGTGGACGTAACGTCTACCCATCAGTAGTTGAGCATTATATTAAAAAATTAGAAGGGATTAAAGACGTGATTATCGTCAAACAACCGCATTCAAAATTTGGTGAATTAGCTGTTGCCCTGTATATCGGAGCGTATACGTTTCACTATCAAACAATGAGACAACAGCTTGCAAAAGTGCTCTCTCGTTATGAAATTCCGTCAAAATTCATTCGCGTAACCACACTCCCTTATACATCAAGTGGGAAAGTATCTCGACGTTTAGCACAACAAAAGTATGAAAGTGGTGATTTTGATGAATAAAGCAGTAATAGTGGCGGCAAAACGAACGCCGATAGGGGTATATGGTGGTAAGTTACATAAATGGGAACCAGAAGATTTACTGAAACCATTACTGCAACATTTTCAGAAGATGCTCCCATGCGATTTGAATACATTGGATGATGTCATTTTAGGTAATGTGGTTGGAAATGGTGGAAATATCGCTCGTAAAAGTCTGTTAGAAGCAGGCATTGATGTACGTGTACCTGGTTTAACAATTGATCGTCAATGTGGGTCGGGTTTAGAGGCGATTCAATTAGCGTGTCGACTTGTAGAGAGTGGTGCAGGTGACTTTTATATTGCTGGAGGTGTAGAGAGTACAAGCCGGGCACCTTGGAAAATGAAGCGACCAACGTCTCTCTATCGTTCAGAGCCCCCACAATTTTTTGAACGTGCCTCATTCGCACCAAGCGATCAAGATCCGTCCATGATTGAGGCAGCTGAAAATGTAGCCCATACCTTTCAAATAACGCGAGAGGATCAGGACAGATTTGCATATACCAGTCACATTAAAACTGCTAAAGCTTTTGAAAATCATCAACTTGACGATGAAATCGTACCTTTAAAAGTTCAAGGATCATGGATGTCGCATGATGAAAGTGTACGTCCTGATATTAAATTAGCGCGCTTAAAACGTTTAAAGCCGTTACTTCCAAATGGAACTGTAACAGTAGGGAATTGCTGTTTAAAGCATGACGGGGCAGCACTTGTAGTTGTAATGTCACAAGAAAAAGCACGTACGCTTGGTCTAACTAAAGGGTTATATTTTAAAGGCTACGTGATTGAAGGGGTTGCGCCTACGCTTTTAGGAAGTGGGCCCATTCCAGCGGTAAAAGAACTTTTAGAAAAGCATCATCTGACTATAACAGATATCGACGCGGTAGAGTTGAATGAAGCCTTTAGCGCACAAGTACTCGCATGCCAACGAGAGCTTAATATTTCTGACGCACAACTCAACCGATACGGTGGCGCTATTGCGATGGGACATCCCTACAGTGCAAGTGGGGCTATTTTAGTGACACGCTTGTTTTACATGACAGATGCAATGCGGACGATAGCGACGATGGGTATTGGAGGAGGCATGGGTAATGCAGCACTGTTCGAACGTTGGTGATAGTGAAACTCGGACGCTTATGATTGATGAGTTTGAATTACAAGCCTATCAAGCATTATTTCGTTATGCTGAAAATGACATACCACCGTTATTTTTTGCGCGTTTTTGGTATATGTTTGAGTTGTTTCAACCTTTCATCACTTTACCGATCACGCTAGTCGAAACGCAAGTCACACAAAATGCCCCACTCCCTAAACAACCGTATGTTCAAGCGACACTGACCTTATTAGAAGCGACAAAGATAAAACATTTTGAGCGCTACCGTTTTGAGATGAATGTCAATGACGTACTAACCGTGCATCACACATTTATAAAGCAGGTGAAACTATGACTTTTAATGAAGCAGACGTGCGACACTATTTGAACATTGTTCAAGATGACAATCCACTTCATCCAAAAATTGTGCCAGGACAGATGGTTATTGAACGTATATGGCAATCACTACATCGCTATCCTTTAACGTACCACGTTAAATATGTAAAACCGATTCATTTAAATGAATCTTACAAAGTAGAAGATCACAACACATTCATTTTAGTAAAAAATACTTTAGATGAAACGATGTTGAAAATCACCTTATCTTTTTAAATATGGTGTTGTGATAAAAATTCTAGTAAAAAAAAGCATCGATTAGGTAAAAGCGTTTTTACTTAATCGATGATTTATATTATTTCAAAAACAAAACACTCATGTACAATGAAGAATAATATTTTTTACGCTCCCTATATTCATTAAAACGTTTCAAAATCCTTAAATAAATAGAAGAAAAGTTAAAAGATTAAAAAAAGCTCGGTGTGTCTATAACAGTTTTATAATTCTGTTGAAAAAACGATTTTATATTGACCGTTGAAAGACGACGGAATCATTTAGGGCGTAAGAAAATTTAACAAAGTTCAAATTCAGGGGGGAGACTTAAAATTAATTTTTTATAAAATTGTGGTTTTATATGTTACAATACAAGGAATATTTATAGGAGTTGATTATATATGAAATTGATTGATAATTTGGATTATTCAGACGAACAAAAAATATTTCTTTTAAATATTGGTGGGTTGGATTTATATAAAGTCCGTAAGCATGCAATAAAAACAATTGAAAAATTAACTAAACCCTATTTACCTAAACATCATAGTTATACATTTATGGATATCGATAACATGACTGTGTTGCTAATCAAATCAGAAATTCAATTTATTCCTGATTTGATTAGAGCGTTGAGTAAAAAGAATTTAGGTGTATATGAAGTTAGATTATATGAAGAAAAAGAAAATATTTTTGATTAATTTGTATGCATAGTTTGTATACCATTTTTTATAGCGTCATTGATTAATGAATGCGTTTGGCAATTACTACAACACTATCCTAAAGTTTACAAAGTAAAATATGTGAACCCGATTCACTTAAATGAAACGATGCTCAACTTTATAAATCGATATTTAATGATGAAACATTCACAGTGCTTAGGTATTTTATTTTATTAAGTGCATTATTAGTATATTAAGAATTTAAAAAGTAATTTATAATTTGGAATGTTATAATAATGAGTGATATATATCATAAAAATGATAGACATATTTAGGGGAGGAATGAAGACAGATGAAGAAGTGGATTCTAATAGTGATGACCCTTGTTTTAGTATCAGCGTGCGGTAATGATCAACAATCGGCACAACCATCTCATAAAGATGAAAAATCAGCCACACATAAGCAAGATTCTGCTGATACATCACAAAAAGCATCAAGGGACAGTCAAGCATCATCATCTAATACAACAAAGAAAACTACACATGAGGACGCCGTCGCCAAATTGTCGGATCAGATGAAAGCAGCTTTAGTATTTTCATCACCAGAAGCAACTGCGTTTACATTATCGAAAGAAGAAATTTTAACGGGTGTTTTCGAACAAGATTATTTGAATAAACCTCAAAAGAAACAATTGTATAAATTATATTTAATTGAATCAAAAGGGTATACAAACGGACCCGATGATATGAAATTTTATAGCGTTTATCCGCCCAAAAAAGGGTTTAATACCGTCATGGGAATTGGAAAGCATAAAGCATTTATCGGAGGTACGCAAAGTCCAGGAACGTATCAACAATTATTAGAAACGGGTAAAGAATTAGATTTAGACACGTTATATGCCCAAAATAAACAATTTAAATCACTAACCGAACTATCACAAAAAGTTGAATTTACAAACAAAAATCCTATGGAAAATGAAGCAACGCGTAAAGATTTTGAAGGAAAAGAGAACCCAGCAACTATGGCACATGCGCGAAGCCAAGTGTATGAGATGATTAACAAATTTGAAGGAAAACCCATCAATACAAAAGATTATATTTGGGATAATGTGCGTTGGGACAATGGTCTCACTGGGTGGACAGTGAATTATCGCAATCATAATTTAGAGATTGTGGGTACATACAAACAAGTAGAAGGACAGCCTCTTGTTAAATTGGATGCAAATGGTCATAAAATCAAATAGCAATTAATAAGTTTAAGTTTTATAATACATCGGTCTAGTGAATCATTAGCGCGTATCATTAGATCGATTTTTGTTTTTTGAAAAATAACGCAATAAACCTTTTATTAAAAGTAACCAAACCATCATTTAAAAGAGAAAAAATGTGCTAATTATATTTTTATATTACAAGTAACATAAAAACCTTCAAAATCAACATAATGGATTTTGAAGGTTCTATTATAGGTCTGATTTAATTTGGTTATTTTGCGTGACCTTTATTTTTTAAATTTCTGTAACTTCAACGTCAATTTTTTCAATGCGGTTAGCGGCACCATGATCAACTGGGCCTACAAAGTCGTTCATTTTCCATCCATTTTTAATCGCTGAAGCAACAAACGCTTTTGCATTAATAACAGCTTCTTTTGGTGTTAAGCCGTTTGCCAAATTTGCTGTCGTTGCAGCGGCAAACGTACATCCTGCACCATGATTATAACTTTGTTGGAACATATCTGTCGTTAATTGATAGAATGTTTGACCATCATAATACAAATCATATGACTTATCTTGATCCAGTGCTTTACCACCTTTAATGACTACATGTTGTGCACCTTGATCATGAATGATTTGAGCCGCTTTTTTCATATCTTCTATAGATTTTAATGTGCCTAATCCTGACAATTGACCTGCTTCAAACAAGTTGGGCGTCACAACAGTTGCTTTTGGCAGTAAATATTTAATCATTGCATCAGTATTTCCCGGGTTTAATACTTCGTCTTCCCCTTTACATACCATAACAGGGTCTACAACGAAATGCTTTGCGCCAGACTTTGTAAAAGCTTCCCCGGCACGTTTGATAACTTCTTGTGTTCCAAGCATACCTGTTTTAACGGCATCTGGGCCAATACTAATGACCGTTTCGAGTTGTTTATTAAACACATCGAATGGAATTGGCGTCACATCGTGTGACCATGTGTTTTTATCCATAGTCACAATTGCAGCAAGTGCAACCATGCCATAAGTGTCATGCTCTTGAAATGTTTTTAAATCAGCTTGCATGCCAGCACCAGCACTTGTGTCAGAACCTGCAATGGTTAATACTTTTTTTAATGCCATTATTTATACACTCCTCGAATTCAATTATTAATTATTATCATATCATGCACGGCTTTAAGTGGAAATATATTCGTTTTAACGCGGGCGAGTTTTTCATTGAATTGTGTTAAAATGTGAACTGAGGTGAAGGTTATGGAATGGTCCACCATTTTTCATGAAATAAAATCAAAACATGATTTTAAAGCAATGCATGATTTTTTAGAAAAAGAGTATGCGACTGAAATTGTTTATCCAGAACGTAAAAATATATACCAAGCGTTTGATTTAACACCATTTGACAATGTCAAAGTTGTGATTTTAGGTCAAGATCCTTATCACGGTCCGAACCAAGCACATGGTCTTGCTTTTTCAGTCCAACCTAATGCGAAATTTCCACCTTCGTTACGCAATATGTATAAAGAGTTAGAGGCTGACATTGGCTGTCATCGTACGTCGCCACACTTGCAAGATTGGGCGCGAGAGGGTGTTCTGTTATTAAATACTGTGCTTACAGTTCGCCATGGAGAAGCGCACTCTCATCGAGATATTGGTTGGGAAACGTTTACCAATGAAATCATTCAAGCTATCTCAGACAATCGTGAGGGTGTTGTATTTATTTTATGGGGAAAACCTGCACAACAAAAAGAACGCCTCATTGATACGTCAAAACATTTTATTATAAAATCACCCCATCCGAGCCCATTGTCGGCACATCGTGGTTTTTTTGGTTCAAAACCGTATTCACAAGCAAATGCTTATTTAGAACAGCAAGGCAAAACACCCATTCATTGGTGTGAAAAAGGAGGAGACGCATGATTAAAGATAAACTTATCGAATTAATTGAAGCAGAACTCGTTAAAGCAGATGCATCTGCTTCGGATGCTGAATTTCATAAACATATGTATGCCATTCATACGCTTACATCATTATATTCACATTCCGCTTCACAATCTTCTGCACCATCCTTACAGCGTAAGCAAGGGGAGCAAGCTACCGTTTCACACGCTTCATCCTCTGCACAGACGGTAACAGATGAAGAAATTCGTTTAATGGGTGGTAAAGTGCCATCACAAGCGTCACATGCATCACACACGCCTTCGAATCCTCGAATGATCACAGATGATGCCTTAGGAAATGGAGAATCACTTTTTGACTTTTAATAAATGATAGGAGCGAAACTTATGAAAGTATTTATAATTTTAGGCGCATTAAATGCACTATTCGCTGTTGGCACAGGTGCATTCGGCGCACATGCTTTAGAAGGAAAACTCTCTGAACACTATATGTCTGTTTGGGAAAAAGCGACGATGTACCAAATGTACCATGCATTGGGATTAGTACTGATTGGTATTGTTGGTGGTGCATTTGACGTAAATGTAGGATGGGCCGGTTGGCTTATGTTTTTAGGTATTCTGTTCTTCAGTGGTTCATTATACATTTTGTCGCTCACAGGTGTGAGTGTATTAGGAGCTATAACGCCCATTGGTGGTGTTTTATTCGTCGTAAGTTGGCTAATGCTTGCGGTTGCAGCTTTTAAAATATAATTTATTTAACACACATTTCAAGATTTGCTTTGGCAAATTAATGATAAAATGTGTGTTTTTAATTTGTTTAAGAAAATGATTGTTAATTTTTTAGTCATCGGTATAATGTAACAAGGGGTGAATAGTATATGCAAAATAAACACAATCAAATTGATCGTGGAGATTTACAAGCTAATTTATCAGAGAAGTTTGTTTGGGCGATTGCTTACGGCTCTTGTATAGGATGGGGGTCCTTTATTTTACCAGGTGACTGGATTGCACAATCAGGTCCGATTGCGGCATCAATTGGCATTTTAATTGGTGCATTACTCATGATAGTGATTGCCGTAAGTTATGGCGCTTTAGTCGAACGCTTCCCAGTTTCAGGTGGAGGATTCGCGTTTAGTTATTTAGGATTCGGGCGTTATGTTAGTTTTTTCTCATCTTGGTTTTTAACATTTGGATATATATGTGTTGTTGCATTAAATGCGACAGCGTTTAGTTTATTAATTAAATTTTTACTACCAGACTTATTGGAAGTTGGAAAATTATATACGATTGCTGGTTGGGATGTATACATCACTGAAATTATCATAGCTACAGTCTTATTACTCGTATTTATGCTTATTGCGATAAAAGGTGCAAGCGTCTCAGGTTCATTGCAATATTATTTTTGTGTTGCGATGGTCACAGTGGTCGTATTACTTTTTATCAGTTCCTTCTTTGGTTCGAACTTTTCATTAGACAATTTAAAACCGCTCAATGGTCCAAAATATGGATGGTTTCAGGCGATAGTCATGATTGTAGCGGTTGCACCATGGGCTTATGTCGGGTTTGATAATATTCCTCAAACAGCCGAGGAATTTAATTTCTCTCCGAATAAAACATTTAAACTGATTGTTTATAGTTTGATTGCTGCCGGCCTAACGTATACAATGATGATTTTGTATACAGGATGGTTAAGTGGTGCGAGTCAAGATTTATGGTTAACAGGTTCTGTGACACGTGAAGCATTTGGAACGATAGGTCTAGGCGTTTTAGCAATTGCCATTATTATGGGTATTTTTACTGGATTGAATGGATTCTTGCTTAGTTCAAGTCGCTTATTGTTTTCAATGGGGCGTTCAGGCATTATGCCAACGGTTTTTAGTAAATTACACCCGAAATATAAAACGCCTTATGTGGCAATTATCTTTTTAGTAGCGTTGACATTGATTGCACCTTGGTTAGGGCGTACAGCACTCACTTGGATTGTAGACATGTCTTCTACAGGAGTATCTGTCGCTTACTTTGTTACATGTCTAGCTGCAACAAAATTATTTAGTTATGACAAATCAAGTCCCTCATATGGACCAGTTTACAAAACCTTTGCTATTGTTGGATCGGTGATAGCATTTGTGTTTTTATTCTTGTTATTATTCCCATGGTCGCCTGCTGCTTTATCAGGTCCGTCTTATATTGCATTGGCAGGTTGGACCGTTTTAGGCCTTATTTTCTTTTTTATCCGTTATCCGAAGTTACGTAAAATGGATAAAGATGAACTATCAAAATTAATTTTAGATGCGAATAATAAAGATGTCGTGAAAATGATAGAAAAATAATACGTTAAAAAGGTGTACACAGTCCCTTTATATTGAGTCTTCAATATTCATTTAAAATGAAAATTGGAGGCTCAATTTTTTATCGTCTGACGTCAGCCATTTTCATTAAACTGATTGGCGCGTGATAATTGTTAAAGTTCTACAATTGTGTGATGGGTGCATTGTAATTATAGTGCGATTTTTATGATGTCACGATAGTTATTTGTTAATCACATTTCATTGTGCTCTTTTTGCATATTTTTAAATTTTGTGTTTTAATAGTTAGTAATTTTATAAAAAAGGGGTTGTGTCGCATGTATTATTTTAGATTACCGATTGATGAACGTTATAGTTTAGTCAAGTTAGATACGACACATGCACATGAAGTGTTTGAAGTCGCAAACCGTGAACGTGCACATTTACGTCAATTTTTAGATTGGATTGATCACGTGCAATCAATTGAAGATGAAGTGAATTTTTTAAAAGAAATACAATGTTTAGAAGCGGAAAATAAAACACGTCTTTATTTCATTTATGAAGCGCATCAACTTATCGGTGCGGTCGATTTACATAAAATAGACACTTTAAATAACCAGGGTGAAGTGGGGTATTGGTTAAGTCAACATGTGACTGGAAAAGGTGTGATGACGAAAGCAGTAAAGCTAATATGTGCTATCGCATTTAATGAATTAAAGTTAAATCGCCTTGAAATTCGTGCTCAAAAAGAGAATAAGGCGAGTCAGCGTGTGGCAGAAAAAGCGGGGTTTCGTTTTATGGGTGAGGCACGTGAGTCGTTGTATAGACGTGGCGATTACGTAACAATGTATCATTACGAATTATTAAAACGTCACTATTCTCCAGAATAAAAAATATGAACTTTTTAAGCCAATCAGGTAAAATGTTCATAAAAAATTAATAAATATTCAATATTTCTATCCCAAAAATTCAGAAAACGTGGTACATTAGATTTAAGCAAAAGATATGCACAGTCACTACATATCATTTTGTGTTTTTCATTTTCAAAAAAGTTCTCCAATAAAAAGGCCTGCTCATTAAGATAGCGTAGCGACTGTCTTAATAGAGTCAGGCCTATTAACGTGCTTTAAAATTTACATGAATCACTGTGCAAAATAAAAACAATCACCGGTTGATTTTAAAAATATTGTTATAAAGAATTTGAGCCATTTGCGCACTGTCTTCTTTGCAATCTCCAGAAAGCCATGAATAAATAATGGCAAGTTGTCCCCCTACAGTATAATCAATGAAGTATGTCGTATGTTGTAATTGAGGCAGTGCTTCAAGTATTGATGAATACCCCTCTTTTGTAAATTGGATATAATCACGTACAAGCTTATATTGTGATTGTGTCAGTACGAGCCCCATAAAATACGTTTTAAAACGATACATATATTTAAATAATAGGCGAAATACTTGAAGTAAGCGTTGCTTTACAGTTGCTAAAGGATTCCCCTCAATAAGGTTTTTCGTATATTGCATAAGTCGATGATATTTTCTCATATGATAAGACTGAATGGTATCCATTAACTGATATTTATCTTCAAAATGTGCATAAAAAGTTGACCGATGAACGCCACTCTCTGCACAAATTTGTTTGATTGTAATGTAATCAAACTTTTCAACTTCTAAAAGCGCGACCATTGATTTTATAATCGCATGACGTGCATTTCCTCTAATCATAATTATCACCACCTACTATTATATTATATATAGTTATCCGACACATTTAAAAAGATTGTCTGTATGTTTTGATCGATTGAGGTTATATAATACGTATTGTTAATTTATTTGGAGGAGAAGATTATGAAGAAAATTATAATGATAAATATTGTCACAATACTACTATTGGTAGTTATAGGTGTTGTTTCATTTTATTTTTACAATCAATCAGTTAATTATATAAAAACAGATAATGCCAAAGTAGATAGTACACAAATGAAAATTGCAAGTCCTGTCTCTGGAGAAATCGTGAAATTAAATGTAAAAGAAAATGAAAAGGTAAAAGAGGGAGACGTTGTTGCTGAAGTGCGTGGTCAAGGTCAAGACGGTCAACCTCAAACGATTGAAGTGAAAATGCCACATGATGGCACAATTGCTAAATTAGATGGTCAAGAAAAAGGGATGGTTCAAGCCGGCATGCCACTTGCGTATGCTTATAATATGAGCGATTTATACGTAACAGCGAATATCGATGAAACAGATGTAACAGATGTAACTGACGGTCAAAAAGTGGATGTGACGATTGATGGTCAATCCAGTCAAATCACGGGTCACGTTGATCAAATTGGAAATGCGACAGCTGCTAGTTTCTCTTTAATGCCGTCATCGAATAGTGATAGTAACTATACAAAAGTAGGACAAGTTGTGCCTGTAAAAATCAAATTAGATAATCAGCCTGATAAAGGGGTTGTTCCAGGTATGAACGCGGAAGTGAGCATTCATAAAAATTAATGTAAGGGAGGACAAAATATGTTTGTAACTATATATATCATTGTTGCCCTTATTATGATCTTATGCCTTAATGTCATTTTAATTAGAAGAAAAAGACGTCTTGCTAAAGGTCAAGCTCATCATGCGACGAATACGGCGCAATCGACACATCATTTTCAAAAGCAAGATATTCATGAACGTCAATCAACATTAAATACGACACAACCCTCATCTGAAAAGGATGCACCAAGCTACGTTTTTAAAAAAGGCATTACGCGTAATAAAATATTAATTGCGATGGTTTTCGGTATGTTTATTACCATTTTAAATCAAACATTGTTAAACACCGCGCTGCCGGTAATTAATACAGATTTTAATATTTCAGCATCTACCGGACAATGGCTGATGACTGGGTTTATGTTAGTAAATGGCATACTCATACCCGTCAGTGCGTATTTTTTTCAAAAGTTTTCATATAGAAGTTTATTTTTAGTTTCAATGATTGTCTTTTCAATCGGTTCGCTTGTATGTGCTATCGCTTGGAATTTCCCCGTGATGATGACAGGACGTGTGCTTCAAGCTATTGGAGCAGGGGTACTCATGCCATTAGGTACGAATGTGTTCATGACTATTTTTCCTCCTCAAAAACGTGGGATGGCCATGGGGATATTAGGTGTGGCGATGATTTTAGCACCTGCTATCGGACCTACATTATCAGGCTACATTGTTGAAAATTTTGATTGGCACATCATGTTTTATGGGATGTTTGTAGTTGGTTTAATTTCATTTGCAATCTCCTATATTTGGTTCGGAATTTATCAAAAAACGACACAACCGAAAGCTGATGTACCCGGCATTATCTTTAGTACCCTCGGGTTTGGCGCGTTATTATATGGTTTCAGTGAAGCGGGTAATAAAGGCTGGGGTTCTTTTGAAATTATAGCGATGTTTATTATTGGTGTTATTTTCATCACTGCGTTTGTAATACGTGAAATGACGATGAAGTTACCAATGTTAGATTTTAGCGTATTAAAATATTCTGGTTATACATTAACGGCCTTAATTAACATGATTGTGACGATGAGTTTATTTGGCGGTATGATATTGTTACCTTTATATCTACAAAATTTGAGAGGATTTTCCGCATTAGATTCAGGGTTATTATTATTACCGGGAGCCATTATCATGGGATTAATGGGGCCGATAGCTGGAAAGTTATTAGATACCATTGGCATTAAACCGCTCGCCATTGTTGGTTTAGCAATTATGACTTACGCAACATGGGAGCTTACAAAATTAACAATGGATACCCCATATGTTTCGATTTTAATGATCTATATTTTACGTTCATTTGGGATGAGTTTTATTATGATGCCAATTATGACAGCGGGTATGAATGCTTTACCGTCAAGATTGATTTCACATGGAAATGCGCTCATGAATACGTCTCGTCAATTGGCTGGCTCAATTGGTACAGCGATTTTAGTTACTGTAATGACACGACAAACGGAAACGCATTTTTCAACTTTTCAACAACATTTTGATAAAACCAATCCGTTTATTAAAGATCAATTACAAATGATGGCGCAAAAACTAGGGGGACAAGAACAAGCAATGGGTGCAATTACAAAATTATATAAAGTGCTTGCGTCTGTAGATGGCGTAAATAGTGCTTTTTGGATTGCGACAGCGTTAAGTTTCTTAGCATTTGTACTTAGCTTTTTCTTAAAGGGTAAATCACATTATATTTCAAATGAATAAAAATGGCCTTCGATATTCAATATTAAGTGAATATCGAAGGCTTTTTACATGTTATAAATGCGATGCATCTACAATTTTGCAGGGGGCTATGACAAATAGTGTGAACGAGACAACTATATTACGTTATCGGTATTATAATACGCGTTCATTCATTTTAGCATTGCGCTCTAACATGCGCTGATAATAGTACTCATAACGGGCCCATTCTTCAGATGTGATAGGATCCGTAGTGAGTGTGCCACCTAAGTCTTTGATCGCATGCAACAACTTAAACATGACATCTTGCACTTTAATATCATTTTGGAATAGCTCTTGAAGCGATGCCATATGATGCGGATGAATGTCAGGGTAGGTGAATTTCGTTATTTCACCTTTTAACGCCCGTTCATAGAAGTCTTTCATTAATTGTGCCCGTTCACTACCAGACCCTTCAACACATAAATAAATTTGGACAGCAATACCTCCACGAACACGTCTTTGGGAGATACCCGCAAATTTTTGATGGTTGATACTCAAGTCGAATTTTCCTGGGCAATATGAATGTGTAATTTCAAACGTATCAATATCTACATTTTCATCCTCAAACATTTTACTTATGAGTAAATACATAACTGTAAAAGCTTCATCAATGGACGTTTCTGTTTTTCCTTTGAACATTAAAGAAATATTTAATATTCCTTGATCTAATACCACACCTAAACCACCTGAATTACGCACGATAGCATTGTAGCCTTTTTCATCCGTTAAAAATTGAATGCCATCTTTTAAGTAAGGTAGCCGGGAGTCATGAATGCCTAAAATGACGGTATGTTGATGTATCCATGTGCGAACAACATTTGGTGACGTGTCTTTGCCTACACTTTCAGAAAACGTATCATCAAAAGCAAAGGATTGCATCGGCGCTAAACCCGTTGCATGATCAACATAGCGCCATGCGATATCCTTAAAATATTTAGAGGTTAAGTCCATTATTGTAAACTTTGCGCAGCGGTAATGATAGATAAGTTGTAGACATCTTCACTTGAACAACCACGTGATAAATCGTTAACAGGTGAATTTAAACCTTGTAACACAGGACCTACTGCGTCAAACCCACCTAAACGTTGTGCGATTTTATAGCCGATATTACCCGCTTCTAAGCTTGGGAAAATAAATACATTCGCGTCACCTTGAATTTTAGCGCCCGGTGCTTTTTTCTTTGCTACTTCAGGAACGATAGCTGCATCAAATTGGAATTCACCGTCGATGACTACGTTAGATAAGCCTTCCGCTTCAACTTTCTCTTGCGCAAGTTGAACCGCTTCAGAAACTTTTTCAGTATCATCTGATTTTGCAGAACCTTTTGTAGAGAAACTTAACATTGCAACGCGAGGATCCATACCGAAGCTTTGTGCTGATTTTGCACTTTCAACAGCGATTTCAGCTAAGTCAGATGCACCGAGTTCAGGGTTAATTGCACAGTCTCCGAAAATATATTGTTGATCCTCTTTAATCATGAAGAAGATACCTGACGTTTTAGACACGCCTGGTTTAGTTTTAATAATTTGTAATGCAGGACGTACTGTGTCTGCTGTAGAGTGTGCAGCACCACTAACTAAACCGTCAGCTTTACCCGCATAAACAAGCATTGTACCGAAGTAGTTCACATTGTTTAATAATTCTTGCGCTTGCTCTTCAGTTGCTTTACCTTTACGGCGTTCGACAAATTTAGCAACTAAATCTGCTTTTAAGTCACTTGAATCGGGTTGAATGATTTCTAAGCCATCGATAGAAAGCCCTTTATCTTTAGCAAGTGTTTCAATGTTCGCTTTGTTACCTAATACGATTGGTGTCACATAATCAGATTGTTGTAAGTCAACTGCTGCAGTTAAGACACGCTCATCTTCACCTTCTGGTAATACGATACGAACATTTTGTCCTGATAATTTTTCTTTTAAAACATCTAATAAACTAGACATATTTGTCCTCCTCTACTTTCCTTTCAACATTTCATGCCATTGTAATTATACGATAATTAATATGACTTTTCCAAGGGGGCGTTTTATCGAAGAAATCCTATTATAATTTTGTAAATGGTAACTGATATAAAGGTATAATTACCGTTTAAATTCTCAATATAGTTAAATGTGGATCATGATTGGATTCAATTTAGAATTGATAGTCATTGTGCGCATTTTGAAAACGCAACGTATATACTTTATAGCTACTTTGTTTATTATTTTGTTCATAAAATGTTACTAATCGTAACGTTCGGTCTTGAGAAAGGAGTATGATAAACTTTAATAAGTTAGAGATTAAATTAAAGGAGTGTTCATGAATGAGTCATGCAGCAGAGACTTTAGATGGATGGTACAGTTTACATTTGTTTTATGCAGTAGAATGGGCTTCTTGGCGTTTAGTACCTGAAGAAGAACGACACAATATGATAACAGAATTTGAAAATAAATTAAATGAATTAAAAGGCGTGAAAGACCAAGGTCAGGGCGACCATGTAATGTATAATATTACGGGTCAAAAAGCGGACATCTTCTTATGGTTTTTACGTCCAGAAATGAAAGACTTAACGAAAATTGAAAATGAATTAAATAAATTAGCCATTTCAGATCATTTGATTCCTACATATTCTTATGTATCGGTGATTGAGTTAAGTAATTATCTTGCTGGCAAATCAGATGAAGATCCATATGAAAACCCACATATTAAATCACGTCTTTATCCGGAACTTCCTACGACTGAATACATCTGTTTCTATCCGATGAATAAACGTCGTAATGAAACATATAACTGGTATATGTTATCGATGGAGGAACGTCAGAAATTAATGTACGATCATGGTATGATTGGACGTAAATATGCAGGTAAAATTAAACAGTTCATTACAGGTTCTGTTGGTTTTGACGATTTTGAATGGGGTGTAACGTTGTTTGCGGAAGACGTGCTTCAATTCAAGAAAATTGTGTACGAAATGCGCTTTGATGAAACAACTGCGAGATATGGAGAATTTGGTAGCTTCTTCATAGGTAATCGTTTAGATACAACGATGTTAAAAACATTTTTTGAAATTTAATAGATAAGAAGCGAGGTGGGTGCTCGTCCCACTTTAATACAAATAGCCGTCAAAGTCATCGGTTGATGAACATTGAGGGCTATTTTAATGCGATAAAATATTTATGAGACTCCCCAAAGGTGGAACATGATTCGGTTACGTGTTTCAAATGCTGACTTCAAGCAACTTTTTCAACAAAGATGATTTTACTACAATTTTATATGACGTTTCATGTTATAGTTGAATCGTTAAGATTTCAATGAGGGAGGCGAAGGCATGCAGTCGGATAAACATACATTGAAACCCACGATTGGACTATTTACAGCTGTGACTATCATTGTAGGAACAATCATTGGTTCGGGCGTATTTGTAAAGCCAAGTTCCGTTTTAGCCTATGCAGGAACGAGTAATATGGCTTTATGGGCTTGGGTAATTGGGGGTGTGTTAACACTCGCATCTGGTTTAACAATTGCCGAAGTAGGGGCTCAAATCACGCGTACTGGTGGCTTATACGCATATATTAAAGATATTTATGGATCGTTTTGGGGATTTTTAACAGGGTACACATTAACGGTACTTTACGGGCCGGCCATTATCGTATCTTTGATTTTATTTTTAGGCATATTGATTACAAACTTCTTTGCCTTGTCCCAATTTTGGATTATTCCTATAGGTGCAGGAATTTTTCTGTTTTTACTTATCACCAATATGGTAGGAACATATTATGCGAATGCAGTTCAAAATGTCACAACATTAGCTAAATTAATCCCAATTATTGCTATCGTCGTATTTGGATTAATTTATGGTCAAGCAGGCATTTTCGGTCAAGATGTCACTGAGCTGATTTTAAATAAAGATGGCACAGTTAACTTTGGGCGCGCTGTACTTGCGACACTTTTCGCTTATGACGGATGGATTATGTTGACGACGATGTCAGGTGAGATGAAAAATCCACAAAAGCATTTACCATTAGCAATGTTTATCGGTATTTTAACAGTGACACTGGTTTACGTATTAATCAATGTGGCGATATTTAAAGTGTTGCCAGCCTCGGACATTTTAAGCTTTGGTAACAATGTGAGTGCTGAAGCGGCGATTGTACTTTTTGGAGGTATTGGTGCAAAGATTGTCAATATAGGACTGATTGTCTCGATTATCGGTACGTTGAATGGGAAAGTAATGACATTTCCACGTATTCCATTCGCTATGGCGCAAGATGGCTTGTTACCTGGTTCGAAAGGTATCAGATACGTGAGTCCACGATTTGAAACTCCAATTGGTGCGCATACGGTCATGTCGATATTAACTCTAATCATTTTAACGTTAAGTTTGACATTCCCGACGGTTTTTGATGCCGATTATTTATCAGAGATTACCATTTTTATTATTTATTTCTTTTATATGGCTGCCTTTATTGGGTTGTTTATTTTAAGACGTCAAAATAAAGGAAAGCCACGTGCATTTTCTGTACCATTCTATCCAGTGCTTCCGATATTAGCACTTTTAGGTGGCATGTTTATTATTATTAATACATTGGTTTCCGATCCTCTGGGAGCAGGTATTGCTGTCATAGGGTTATTAATGGGTGTCCCACTGTACTGGTTTACGGTTAGAAAAAACATTTAACATTGATAGAGAAAGAAGGTGACAACGTGTCGCATACATTACCAACAGATAGAGACGTTGCCAATATTATTATTCTTGCGGGCCGTATTTTGCTTGAATCAGGTGCTGAAGCAAAACGTATAGAAGATACGATGGTCCGCATAGCGGCGAGTTATGGATTTCATGAAGTACAAGGTTATGCGTTAAATATTTTCATTGATTTTTCGTTGTCACCTGACCATGAATCACGCATGGTAAAAATTAACAAAAATGATACGAATTTACGCAAAATCTTTTTAGTGAACCAAGTATCTCGCCAAATTGCGAGAAATGAATTGTCATACAAAGAAGCATATCAAGCATTAAAAGACATTGATAAAAATACAAAACGCTATCATCTAGGTCACAAAATGTTGTTTGCAGGGATGATTTCGATGAGCTTTTTATACCTACTTGGTGGCGGTTGGTTGGAATTATTTCCAGCAGCTCTAGCTGGTGCTTTAGGCTTTTTAGTTACCGAGTTTATGAAGGGAAAACAACTCACGCTTTTTATCCCTGATATGATTGGTTCATTGGTCATAGGTCTTGTCGCTCTTTCTATAAATATGTGGCTACAAAGTCCGAATTTAGGTTCTATTATTACTGCAGCAGTCATGCCAATAGTGCCGGGCGTGTTAATAACGACAGCTATTCAAGATTTATTTGAACGACACATGCTCATGTTTACTGCAAAATTTTTAGAGGCGATTGTGACATCGTTTGGTATTGGTGCGGGAATAACAACAGCATTTTTATTAATAGGAGGTTAAATGATGGTTTTAGTTTTTATGTTTATATTTAGTTTCTTAACCGCCTTCTGTTTTGCTTTTGTATATGACGCACCTAAGCGGCTCTTTATCCCAGCTGGCTTATGCGGAGGATTTGGATATATCATTTTTCATATTGCGACAGTTATTCTTAATGTCGATAGCATTTACGCAAGTTTATTAGGGAGTTTTACATTGGGCATTTTAAGTCATGTTATGGCACGAGTGATGAAGTCGCCAGTCATTATTTTTATGGTACCAGGCATCATCCCCTTAGTCCCAGGAAGTATCTTTTTTAAGGCAGCTCAAAAGTTGCTAACGCTTGATTTTAATGAGGCTAATGTCATTTTTATACGGGCAACACTTATCGCAGGCGCCATAGCTGTCGGACTATTATTTTCAGATCAGATTGCCAAATCTTTTATACGAA
Source organism: Staphylococcus agnetis (assembly GCF_002901865.1). Lineage (GTDB taxonomy): Bacteria > Bacillota > Bacilli > Staphylococcales > Staphylococcaceae > Staphylococcus > Staphylococcus agnetis. Next base: position 5,821 of record NZ_PPQF01000039.1, on the reverse strand, counting down.
AACCAGTACAAATTATAAAACCGAAACGCAAACATATTGAATAATCAATTGAACGAGATTAACGTAACTGTCTCTTGAAGCGGTTATGTTCATCTCGTTTTTTTTATTTGATTTAGTTATTAAAATTAATTTGTAATTCCTAACATATATGACACATTGTTTATGAAAAAGTATATATTAATTCCCTATTAATTATGCTATTATATTTAAAATATCCTATTTGGTAGCGCTACCAAATAGGGTGTGTAAAGGGGGAAGGGTGTTTTGATGCAAAATCAGTCTCAATTATTAACTTATTTTTCGAAAAAGCAAGCAGAACGTCAACCGTCATACTCTAAGGCACAATGGATTGGGCTCATTTTAGGTCCATTGTTATTTATAGTGACATTACTTTTTTTTAAACCTGAAAATTTAGCCTTTCAAGGCGTTTATGTGTTAGCGATTACGGCTTGGATTGCTGTATGGTGGATTACAGAAGCCATCCCTATACCAGCGACCAGCTTACTGCCGTTAATTTTATTACCTCTTGGAAAAGTGATGGATAGTGCAACAGTATCCGCACAATATGGGAACGATATTATCTATCTCTTTTTGGGAGGCTTTATATTGGCAGTTGCAATGGAACGATGGGATTTACATACGCGTATCGCGCTTACAATTATTAACAGTATCGGAACGAGTACAGGCCGTATATTACTCGGCTTTATGGTCGCTACCGGCGGACTTTCGATGTTTGTATCGAATACAGCGGCTGTTATGATTATGATTCCGATAGGGCTTGCGATTGTAAAAGAAGTCCATGAATTAAAAACGGATCAAACGAACGATGAAAGTATTTCTAAATTTGAACGGTCCTTAGTACTCGGCATCGGATATGCTGGAACAATTGGTGGACTTGGGACGTTAATAGGGACACCACCACTAATTATTTTAAAAGGTCAGTATGCGTCACATTTTGGTGAAGAATTAAGTTTTGCTCGTTGGATGATGGTTGGAGTGCCAGCAGTCATTTTGCTCTTGTTTCTCGCGTGGCTATATTTTAAATTTATTGCGTTTAAGCATGATATGAAAACGTTACCCGGTGGCAAACAAGTAATTGAAACAAAGCTCAAAGCGCTAGGAAAAGTGAAATATGAAGAAAAAGTTGTTTTCACAGTATTTTTACTTGCAAGTTTTTTATGGGTATCACGAGAATTTCTATTGGCGAAGTGGGCGCCTACAGCATTTGTAGCAGATGGCACGATTGCTATGTTTGTGTCGGTATTACTTTTCTTAATCCCGGCTAAACAACAACATCGTCGTATTATCGATTGGACAATTGCTAAAGATTTACCATGGGGTGTATTAATTTTATTTGGTGGCGGTCTCGCACTTGCCAAAGGTATTCAAGATAGTGGTTTGGCCAAATGGTTAGGTGAACAATTAACATTACTTAATGGTGTGAGTCCGATTATCATCGTCATTGTAATCACAATATTTATTTTGTTCTTAACTGAAATCACTTCAAATACGGCAACAGCTACAATGATATTACCTATTTTAGCGACATTATCTGTAGCTATACACGTTCATCCTTTATTGCTCATGGTCCCTGCAGCAATGGCAGCTAATTGTGCGTACATGTTGCCAGTGGGCACACCTCCGAATGCCATTGTTTTTGGAACAGGTAAAATTCAAATTAAAGAAATGGCTATTAAAGGGTTTGTCATGAATATGTTGAGTATTGTTGTTATTATATTAATTGTCTATTTCTTAGTACCACCTATTTTAGGTATCGACATTACACAAAGCTTGCCAATTAAAAATTAAAATGATTAATTATGTCATAATTTATTTGCCAACACCTTGAAAAAATAACAAAAAAGAGTAAAATAAGTAGAGTTATCATTTAAGGAAAGGTGTGGCGTAGTTGAAAAATAAATTCATGGTCTGTGATGATTGCCAAGCAGTGAATTTAAAAAGTGTCATGAACAAATTGAAAAAAATTGACCCTGATGCTGAAATTGAAATTGGTTGCCAATCGTATTGTGGACCAGGTCGACGTAAAACTTTCGCCTTTGTTAATAATCGTCCTCTTGCTGCACTGACAGAAGAAGAGCTCATGGAAAAAGTGGTAAAACAGTTAGAAAAGCCACGAGATCCTGAAGAAGAGGAACGTTTGCGTCAACGTAATGAAGAACGTAAACGACGCAAAGAAGAGCAAGATCGTAAACTTAAAGAAAAATTAGCGAAACGTAAACAACAGAGCTAAGACAGTGTTGTTTTAATTCAATACATTTAAATCTTTTAAGAGAATGGGAATGGGTAACCCCGTTCTCTTTTTTATTAGATATGCTTTGTATCAATGAAATATTTGATTGAATTGAGTGTGTTTGTATTCTGGGGAAATTAGTGAAAATTGTATGCTTAAACTTCTGTACAAGGGGAATAGTTTCTACGAACGCAATATGTTTATGTTTGTAGGTGTTAAAAATGATTACAGTGTTATTTGGTGGAAGTAGAGAAAATGGAAACACAGCAACATTAACTGAAAAAATTTTAGAAGGTCAAGATTATCGATGGATTGATTTAACGCAACTCACCTTAAAACCAGTTAGAGATGTACGGCATTATGATAGTCAGATTTTAGAATATAATGATGATTATCAACGTGTGATTGATCAAGTTTTAGAGAGTGATGAAGTGATTTTTGCTTCACCAGTGTATTGGTATAGTATTAGCGCAACGTTAAAATCATTTATTGATCATTGGTCTGAAACGCTACAAGATCCACGTTATCAAGATTTTAAAGCAAAAATGCAAAAAATTAATTTCCGACTTGTACTGGTTGGTGGCGATAGTCCGAGAATTAAAGCGCTCCCTTGCGTGCAACAGATCGAATATAGTTTGCAATTTTTAGGCGCACATCTTGCGAGTTATTTGATTGGCTATGCGGAAAAACCTGGTGATATTGAACAAGATCAATATGCGATGAAAGAAGCTGAAAGATGGAATAGTAACTTTCTTGCTTCAATAGATTAAACGTGCAATTCCAAGCGTCGAAGGTACGTCAAAATCGGTATCTTATGCTATAATATAATATATTCAATGTGATTAATGCGTATTGTATGAGTGGTGTTTTAACCCTACATTGCGCATTGATTTTTATTTAAGGGAGCGGTTTAGGAATGTATGAAGTAAGAATTGCTACACCTAAGGATGTTATTGGCATTCGAGATGTTGCAACAAAAGCATGGTACAACACATATTTAGATATTTATGCAGCTTCAACGGTTAATGCGTTATTAGCTGCTTCATATAATGAAAGTCACCTCTTAAAACGTTTAGAAGACCAACTGTTTTTAGTCGCAATTGAGGATGGAGACGTCGTTGGATTTGCCAACTTTATTAGTGGCACTGAGTTATATTTATCTGCGCATTACGTACGTCCTCACTCGCAACGTAAAGGTTTTGGACGTTTACTATTAGAGCAAGGTTTCGCGCATTTTAAAGGGCAATATGACGCAGTATATTTAGAGGTTGATACACAAAATGAACGTGGTGTGGCATTCTATGAAAAAGAAGGTTTTGAAATCATACGTACATATGAAAGAGAAATGTATGAGGAAACAATGCACTTGGCTTTAATGAAAAAAACACTCACTACATGATGGGTTAAGGAGGGATCTCGTTTGTCAGAGATACCGTATGTCAACCGTAAATTATCAGAAGAAAAAGTATTCAAAGACCCGATACATCGCTATATTCATGTGAAAGACCAACTTATTTGGGATTTAATTAAAACGAAAGAGTTTCAAAGGTTACGACGTATTAAACAGTTAGGGACATTAAATCTAGCATTTCATACGGCTGAACATAGTCGCTTTGGACATTCTCTAGGTGTGTATGAAATTGTGCGTCGCATGATAGATGAATCATTCAGTGGACGAGATGCATGGCGAGATGAAGACCGTCCATTAGCGATGTGCGCCGCGTTGCTTCATGACTTAGGACACGGTCCATTTTCCCATTGTTTTGAAAAAATATTTAATACTGATCATGAAAAATTTACACAAGCCATCATTACTGGCCATACAGAAGTCAACCAAGTATTACGGCGTGTAAGCCCAGATTTTCCACAAGCAGTTGCTGAAGTGATTAATAAAACACATCACAATAAACTTGTGATTTCAATGATTTCTTCTCAAATTGATGCAGACCGTATGGATTACTTACAACGTGATGCGTATTTTACAGGTGTGTCTTATGGCATGTTTGATATGGAGCGTATTTTACGCTTAATGCGTCCGTCTGAAAATGAAGTGTTAATTAAAGAGAGCGGCATGCATGCGGTTGAAAACTTTATTATGAGCCGTTACCAAATGTATTGGCAAATCTATTTTCATGCAGTAAGTCGTGGCGGTGAAGTGCTTTTAAATAACTGTTTTAAACGTGCAAAATATTTATATGAAACAGGTTATCATTTTGATACTGTTCCAATAGATTTTATACCGTTTTTTGAGGAACGTGTAACGATTGAAGAATATATTAAATTAGACGAAACGGATGTCACTTATTATATGAAAAGTTGGACGAAAGAATCCGACCCGATTTTGAGTGATTTAGCTCGGCGTTTTATTAATCGTGACTTATTTAAATTTATTCCTTTTGATGGGTCTATTATTACCATTTCAGAATTACGTGAACTCTTTGAAAAAGGTGGTATTGATCCTGATTATTACTTTGTAAGTGATTCATTTTCTGATTTACCTTATGATTATGATCGCCCAGGTTCTAATCGACAACCGATTCATTTACTTCAACCTAACGGTGGGATACGTGAAATCAGTAGTCAATCACTGATTATTTCAAGTATTACTGGTATTAAAAGAGAAGACTATAAATTGTATTATCCAAAAGAGTTAGTTCTAAAAATTGAAAACCTGGAAATTAAAGGGGCTATTATCAATTTATTAAATGAACTCAATTCATAATTGAAGGAATACTCATTGATATAATATTAGAGAACGACACATTAATGTCGCATGCTACAGGAGGTATAATCGTGGCAGAACAAAAAGGCTTTAAGTTTAATATTATTAAAAACGATCCTTTAGACGGTCATAAAGGGACAAATATTGGGTCGATTAGTTTAGATAATGTGGCACCTGTGTTTATAGATATTGAGGCGCAAGAAGCGTTTATAGATATTGGTGCGATGCATGCACGTGCGGATGTAGAACGTGGAGTAAAATGGATTACAGATAAGGACACTGTGAACGTTGAAGGTGCTAAAGCATATTGGTTATGCTGGGTGACGACAGAACGTGGTGAGCAAGGTCCTTATTATGCTGGTTTAACAGCTGCTTATTTGCTCGTCAACAAATCTATTAAACGTGGCTATAAAAGCATGCCAGAACACGTCAATATGATGGACAAATCAATGAAACATAAAGTCATCATTGATCATATTGGGGAAGCAAACAAACACGTATTAAAAACATTTTTAGAAACGCATAATGCAGAGATGTGGCGAAACTCAGGTGAGGCGCTGAAACAAGCATTATCTTAAATACACGAATGAGAGGGGCTGGGACATCGTACAGCTCCTTTTATCATTGAAGCCAACAAGTTCATGTACAAATGAATGAACATCACCCTGTAAAGTAGACACGGAAAAAATAAAAGTTAGTTACTTGGCTGCGCTTCTATAAGTGCAGCCATTTTTAATGAGATTCTATCCCCATTAAAAAATTTGATGTAATTATTAATTTTATTCTTTGCGTGCTTAAAATCATTGAAAATGTATTTCTTACTTTTAAATATCTCCGATTTTAATAAT
>NZ_PPQF01000004.1 GCF_002901865.1 Staphylococcus agnetis | reverse complement strand
ATGCATAACTATCTATCTACATTATATAAGTTTTGTTGAATAATTTTTAAATAAAGGGTAAGGTGATGATTTTGTATCAAAGTCAAAATGTACTCGTTTCATATAAATTAAATCAACAAACATCTATTCAAGTAAAACAGATAGACCTTCAACTTAGAAATCAACATTTAACAAAACCTATGCCACAAAAAATCATTGAGCGTATCTTTGACAAACATATTTATGCGCGTAATATTGCGATTGGTGTCAGCCAAGATCCTACTTTAATAGAGAGTGCAGAGCAGTTTAAAGCGCAATTGGAAGACTATTTGGAGCAACAAGGGGCTTATCCTTATGTCGTTAAAATTGTCAAATGGAATGATCATAGTAAAAATATGAAGAAATTTGAGCGCGCTTTTGTTGAGCATGAGCCAGATTTATGGTTCGTGTTTTCAAATGCGTTAGGTTTTTCACGAATGTTAAAACGTTTATATCGAAATGAACATTTTGATGCATCTCGAACATATTGCTTAAGTAATTTGTGTTCTAACTATCTTTTGAACGTGTTAGGTGAGAAATATTTTGAAGGTATGAAAGGTGTAACGCCGACTGGAGAATCTTGGTTTGTAAATAGAGGTGAAATACATATTTTATCTTCATGATATACCAGTAACCAGCTTTTTGATAAACTATAGTTAAGGATTAAATATATTTTAGGAGGAAATCATATGGCATCAAAAGGTTATATTGGCTCTTATACTAAAAAAAATGGTAAAGGATTATACTTTTTTGAATTAGATGAGCAGACCAATCACATCTCTAAACTTGAAACAGCGTATGAAATTAATGCATCTACATACTTTGATATATATGAGAACACTTTAGTGGCGATTACAAAAAATGATACGCATAGTGGGATAGCCACATTTAATATTAAAGATGACGGTAAGTTGGAAAAAGTAAGTGAATGTTTAGATTCACTTAAAGGGTCAGGTTGTTATGTGTCATTCTCACCCGATGGTCAATATATTTTTGAAGCGGTATATGGAGATGGTATTGCACGCATATATGAATTTGATAAATCTTCTCAAAAAATATTGCGTTTAATCGAAGAAGTGTACCACGAATATCCTAAAGGGCCAAATGTAGAACGTCAGGACCAATCACATGTGCACTATTTAGAAGTCACGCCTGAACATAAATATGCTGTCGCTGTCGATTTAGGTGCAGATTTAATTGTTGCATATCATTTCGGTCAAAAAGGATTAGAAGTTGCGCACCGTACTCAAATGCTTCCGGGCGATGGTCCAAGGCACATTGCATACCATAAAACTGGTGCGTATGGTTATGTCGTAAACGAATTATCAAATACTGTTGTGGTCATGTCGTATCAAGATGGACAATTTAAAGAAATTGAGCGTCATTTGACGATTCCAGATGCCTATTTACAACCAACGAAACTGGCAGCGATTCATATTTCAGATGATCAACGGTTTATGTATATTAGTAATCGTGGGCATGATAGCATTGCCATATTCGAAATTTTACAAGATGGTGCACAGTTGCGTTTAGTTGATTTCGTTTCAACAGGAGGCAGTTTCCCTAGAGATTTTAACCTTTCACCATCAGGTCAACATGTTGTCGTAGCTCATCAAGAGGATGAAAGTAACGTAGTTGTGTTTGAACGTAATGAAGAGACCGGCATTTTGACTAAGTGTGATGACACATCATCTGCCCCAGAAGGGGTTTGTGTGAAATTTGTCACTATAGATGGATAAGTACTTAGTTCAAAATCATTTGTTTCATTAATGCAATCTATATTATGAAATTCAATTAGCCTTCAAAATGCATAACAACATGCGTTTTGAAGGCTTTGTAGTATTAACTTTATTTATTTTTGTTGAAAAATTGTTTAATCATATTAAATTTTCCTTTGTATGGAGGAAATAAAATACCTGTTTCGAGTTTTGTAGTTTTAAAAATGTAAGGCTTTTCGTGTGTAAATGTATCAAATGTATATTTTCCATGATAGCGTCCCATACCTGATGCGCCCACACCACCAAATGGTAATTTTGGATTAGCTAATTGTAAAAGCGTATCGTTGACAGCCCCGCTACCAAAAGAGAGTGTGTCTAAAACTAAATTTGATGTATTTTCATCTTCTGTAAAAACATATAGCGCCAACGGTTTAGGTAAGGTTTGTAACCATGCTAATGCCTCATTAAATGACTGATAAGTGACGATAGGGAGTATAGGGCCGAATATTTCATTTTGCATAATTTTATCTGAAGGATGAATATCGTCTAATACTGTTGGTTCTATAAATCTAGAAGCAACATCTTTAGTTCCACCAATGACAATATTATTTTCATGTTCAGTTAACAAAGAAGAAAGACGTTCAAAGTGGTTATGATTCACTATGCGTCCCAAATCTTGGCTTTTTTCAGGATGTTTTCCATAAAATTCTTTTAACGTGGTACGCATTGCATCGATAAATTCATCTTTAACGGTTTCATCAATGAGGACATAATCTGGAGCTACACACGTTTGCCCCAAATTCATAAATTTACCAAAACAAATGCGTTCACTAGCTACTTTTAAATTTGCTGTTTTATCGATAATCGTTGGAGATTTACCTCCCAATTCTAAAGTAACCGGTGTCAGATGCTTGCTGGCAGCTTCATAAACGATTTGACCTACTTTTGTACTCCCTGTAAAGAAGATATGGTCAAAAGGTAATGTTAATAATGATTGAAGTGTGTCTTTACCGCCTTGTACAACTGTGACATGCGTTTCTTCAAAAGTTGCTTCTATGATGGATTGAATCACTTTAGAGACATTAGGGGTTAATTCTGAAGGTTTTACTATCACCGTATTCCCAGCAGCGACTGCGCCAATTAGAGGTTCCATTACAAGTTGAAAAGGATAATTAAACGGTCCAATAATTAAAACAGTGCCTAGAGGCTCTTTCATTAAAAAGCTTTTTGCTGGAAATAAGTAAAACGGTGTTTCAATGGCACGTTTACGCGCCCATTTTTTGAGATCTTTACGATAATGATTAATGGAATTTAACGTATAACCAATTTCAGTTGCGAAAGCTTCTACTGCGTGCTTTCCTAAATCATCTTTTAATGCTTGATATAACGCTTTTTCATGGGACTTAATATTTTTTTTTAAGGATTTTAGTTTTTGTTTTCTAAATGCGAGAGGCTTTGTGGCTTGAGATTTAAAGTATGTTTGAGATGCGTCGAAAAGCATTTGATAATTCAAATCTATCCCTCCTATAAATGATAAAAAAGGTTGAGACATTGCAAATACATTTATGTCTCAACCGTTAGCGTTATGATTTTTTTAAATGCGCAAGTGATGCATCTCGTTCAAATTGAGCATGCACATAAGAACAAGAAGGAATAATTTTTAAGTCTTCTTCTTGCGCCTTTTTAATGACAGCATTAAATAATTGTTTTGCGACACCATGTCCTCTTAAACTCGGATCAACAAATGTATGGTTCACATCTATTGTGTGAGCATCTACAAATGTATAGGTAATTTCTGCATCGGGTGCTTGCGCGTCGTCTCCGATATAAAATTTATGATTACCTTCATTGACTTGAATTGACATCATATCACCTTCGATATTTTTTATGATAATGCGTCGGTAACTTGAGGAACGATTTGTTTCTTACGTGACACTACGCCAGGTAAAAATGCAGTATTGTTGTCTAGTGTTGTGTTAAAAGCACTAGCAATTTTATCTGTATCTGCGCCAGTCACTAAGATTTTTGAATTACTATTTAAGATGTCAGTGACTACTAAAATAAATGATGTATAGTTATGATCTGCGATTTCTTTATTCATTGCATTTTCTAAAGCCTCTTGACGTGCGATAACTTCATCAATATCTACAGTGTTGACTTGTGCGATACGTACTGTACGTTCACCCATATCAAATGATTTCGCATCTTTGTTAAGTAATTGCTCTTCTGTGCTATCTTTTGTAGAAGCACCTGCTTTAAGCATATCAAGACCATATTGATCAACATCTACATTAGCGATGCTTGCAAGCGCACGTGCTGCATTCACATCTTGTTCTGTACAAGTTGGAGATTTAAATAAAAGACTATCTGAGACAATTGCAGAAATCATTAATCCTGCGATTTCAGGTTTGATGTCATAACCACGTTCATTGTACATTTTGTAAAGAATTGTAGCTGTACAGCCTACTGGTTCTGCACGGTAATAGAGTGGTCCAGCTGTTTCGAAGTTCGCAATACGGTGATGATCGATAACGTGTTTAACTTTTGCTTTATTAATCGTTTCAGCACTTTGTTGAAATTCATTATGATCAACTAAAATCACTTCTTGGTCAGTTAAATCATCTGTCAAAAGTTCTGGTGCTTCAACATTAAAATAATCTAAAGCATATTGTGTTTCAGGAGCAACATTTCCTAAGCGATATGCTTTAGCGTCTTTGTTGCCGTGAAGTTGTTCAAAGTCTGCCATAATAATCGCTGATGTGATGGCATCTGTATCTGGATTTTGATGTCCGAAAATATATGTTGTCATTTGATAAACTCCTTATATCTTTACTATTGATTTATTACATATTTTAGCATGGCACACGTATGTTATTCCACCGTTGCGCCTAAAGTATTTTTAAAATGAGCAAGTGCCCATTCATGTCCTAATTCATTGAATGATGCTACGCCATCTTTAGGAATGACTAATTGATAATTTAAATTATAAGCAGTAGATGCTGTGTGTAACACACAAATATCTGTACAAACACCTACTATCTCCAAAGTGTCGATTTTTCTTTCTCTAAGTAATGTATCTAAAGGTGTGCCAAAGAAAGAATCATAGCGCCTTTTATCTATAAAAAATACATGTTCTTCATGTTCAATTGTTTGAAATACTGAACCGACTTGTCCGTATAATTTTCGTCCTTCAGTACCGATAATATTATGTGGAGGAAAACTTTTAGACTCTGGGTGGGTAGGATCATTTTCAAAATGTAAATCCATCATAAAAAAGATATTTTCTTTTTTATCATGATAATGTTGAATGCGATCTACAATGTACCCCTCGATGGCTTGACCAGCGCCCCCACAAGTCAATTTTCCATTGTCTGCGATGAAGTCATTAGAATAGTCAACTACGATTAAAGCTCTTTTTGACATAATGTCCTCCTAAAATTGGGTATACTATCTATAAATCAGAGATGATTATAGTATAACCTAAATATGGAAGGATACTAGACCAATGTTAAAAAATGTTAAAAATTTTGGCGCTAAAACAAAAAATAAATGGTTTGACACTTATGGCATTCAACGTGCATTAAATGTAGTGGCTAGAAATGGGGGTGGTACGGTCTATATACCTAAAGGTGAATATCATATTGCGAAAGCTTTAAAAATATATCAAAATACAACCCTAAAACTTGATGATGAAGCGGTGCTATTACGTAAAGGGCGTGATGCATTATTGAAAAATGGATCAAGTCGTAAAAAATATTATCGTTATGAAGGGAATGGCTATATTAAAATTGAAGGCGGTACTTTTGATATGAATGGAACGGAATGTCCCTATAACAATACCGCCATGTGTTTAGGGCATGCACGTGAAATAGAAGTATCTCATGTTACTTTTAAAAATATTGTTGGTGGTCATGGTATTGATGCTTGTGGCTTAGATGGGGTACACATACATGATTGTGCATTTTTAGGTTTTGCTGATTATGCAGGGGATCGTTGGTTTTCAGAAGCCATTCAACTTGATTTGTTCATTGAGGGTGCTTTTCCAAAATTTGGTGTCAATGACGGTACAATTACTAAAAATGTAGTAATAGAAAATTGTTATTTTGGCAATTCTGGTGAGGGTAACATGGGACCGTGGAATCGCGCAATTGGCTCACATGCTAGCAGACTTTTTCATTATTATGAGAACATCGTCATCCAACATAATGTATTTGAAGGTACTCAATCGTATGCACTCACCCCTTTAAAAGCTAAAAATTTATTTATTGCTTATAATTCGTTTATCAACTGTGCTGGCGTATTACGCTATTTAGGCGTTTACAAAGGGAAGCATATGGTGTCGTTTGATGGACGCATAGAAGGTAAAGAGGGGGGCAAAGATTTAATATTTATTCACAATGATATTCAAAACACAAAAATGCTAGATACGTTGCACATACGCAGTCATAAAGATGCGCCTCATCAGAATATAGATATTTTGCACAATACTTTTTCGGGAGAAAATAATCCAATCCAATTAACAGGTTCTACAGATATTTATATCCACAACAATGAAAATCTCCCTGATATTAATCAAAAAGACGTAGAAAACCTTTATCAAGAGCATCTAAACTAAATGAGAGAATATATATAAATCCCCTTTCAACATATTGAAGGGGGATTTAAATTTGGAGGTTTTCTATATCAACTATGTATGGCATTATGCATCGAAACGACCTAAATGACGGATTTCAAAATCGAGCGTTTCTAAAATGGTTGTGATTTTATGCATATCCTCATCACTAGGGTAGACGCATTGAACAAAAAAGCGATACATGCCTAGTTGCGTTTTTAATGGTCTAGATTCAATCCAACTTAGGTTCACATTAAATAAAGCAAAAGTGTTTAAAATACTTGCTAACAAACCAGGTTTGTCATAACTTGGCGTAATGATGAGCATGCATTGATGACCTTTATTCGGTACAGTAGCCTCACGAGTTAATACTAAAAAACGTGTCATATTATGTGGGAAATCTTCAATATTTTCGATGAGCGGGACGTAACCATAAGCCTCACCACTTCCTTTGGGGGCAATTGCAGCTGTAGTGGCATTAATATATTTTAATGCGTCTACCGTACTTTGTGCATACGCGTAGTCTAACTGTCGTTCGTGAATGAATTTTTGGGTTTGGCTAATGGCTGGTCCAATAGAATACACTCGAGTAATATCCTCTAAACTTGTAGTTGATTGGGTGTATAACGAAAACTCTATATCTAAATGAATTTCTTTAATGATTGTTAAATCATGTTCAACTAGGTTATCCGCGACCACGTTAATCGTACCTTCTATTGCATTTTCAATAGGGACAATTGCTTTTGATTGAGGATTTGCTTGTACAGCTTGAATGACTTCATAAAGATTTTCTTTTGGGATTAATTGATTAAGGTCTTTCTCATATTTTAAGGCAGCTAAATATGAAAAAGTGCCTTTGGGTCCTAAATAAAATAAGGACATAACCTCACCTCACTCGTGAATGTTTGTCCTTATTTTACACAAATCTAATGAAAAGGGCACCCACTCGGGTCCTTTTTTTTATAATAAAAGTTTGTTTCACGCATTGTATTATCGTATCCATGATGGTAATTAGGCGTTAAAGTAGGCGATAATGGTGGTGCAAGCCACGACCATTTTCCTGTCACTGTACGACCTTTAGCGCTTTCTATCGCTTCAAATTTTTCAAACTGCTTGGACGCTGTTAAATGGTCTACCATAGAGACACCATTATCTTTAAAAGATTGGTAGACAGCATCATTTATTTCAACTAATACACGATCTTTATTGAAGCTACTGTTTCTTAACGTATCAAAATCCATTGCGTCTGCTAAAGGTTGCATTAAGTTGTATCGATAAGGGTCAATAAAGTTTCGAACGGCAATCTCATTAACCATATACCAACCGTTAAAAGGCGCTGTTGGGTATGTGATACCGCCAATTTTCAAGTCCATACTGGATATAATTGGCACGGCATACCATTTTAAATTTAACTGTTCTATTTTAGGGTATGCATGATGTCGAATGGGCACTTCCAAAATAAGTGATTTTGGGTAGTCAAAATATTTGATTGGTTGGTCAGGAAGTTGATATATAAGTGGTAAGATATCAAAGTCACTGTGAGTGCCACGCCAACCTAAATGTTCGGCGAGTTGTGTGATATTCTTTTCAGCGGGATCCCCTTTATTTTCATAACCGGCATATCGAATCAACTGATGATTAAAAATTTTCGGTGAATCCTCAAATGAGGGGGCGAAAATTGTAATATATGGTACGATCTTACCATGATTCGTAGCTTTTTCGATGTGAGTAGTGATAGCATTTAAAAATGCTGGTTCGTCTTTAATATGTCTTGCATCTTGAACTTTTAAACTTTCCCAAAACAAGCGACCGATACAACGATTTGAATTGCGCCATGCGAGACGCGCGCCATAAATTAATTCTTCTGATGTATGGTGATAAAAGCCCGTTGTATTAATGTCATGTTCAACCTCTTTAATGCGCTCTAACTTTTTGTAATGAGGTTGATTCGTTTCCTCATAATATTGCGTTATAAATGATATTGCCTCTTTTAACATCGTACCACCTCACCGTTCATTATAATCGATAAATGAAAAATCTTTAGAAAAATTGTATTAATTGTCATATTTTTGTCGATGTTCTTATTAAAAGATGGCAAACATAGTCTAAAAGTGTTATATCATAGATATGACTAAAAGGACGAGGAGAAATTATATGTACCAATATCAAGATGATAGTTTAATGTTACACAACGACTTATACCAAATTAATATGGCTGAATCTTATTGGAATGACGGTATTCATGAACGTACAGCTATTTTTGATCTTTATTTTAGAAAAATGCCTTTCGAAAGTGGCTATGCCGTTTTTAATGGATTGAGAAGAGTAATAGATTTTATCAATCATCTCCATTTTTCTGATACGGATTTAGCTTATTTAAAAGACATAGGGTATGAAGCGGATTTTTTAAATTATTTAAAAGAACTTAAATTTACAGGGCATATTCGTTCTATGCAGGAGGGAGAACTATGTTTTGGGAACGAACCCTTAATGCGTATTGAAGCACCACTTATCCAAGCTCAACTGATTGAAACAGCTTTATTAAATATTATTAATTTCCAAACGTTAATTACAACTAAAGCAAGCAGAATTAAGCAAGTGGCTCCAAATGATACGTTAATGGAATTTGGTACACGACGTGCTCATGAACTTGATGCGGCTGTATGGGGGGCAAGAGCAGCGATTATTGGTGGTTTTGATGCTACGAGTAATGTGAGAGCAGGTAAATTATTTAATATACCTGTCTCCGGCACACACGCTCATGCATTTGTTCAAACGTATGGAGATGAGTACATTGCTTTCAAAAAATATGCAGAACGTCATAAAAATTGTGTGTTTTTAGTAGACACATTTCACACGTTAAAATCAGGGGTACCCAACGCAATCCGTGTCGCAAAAGAATTAGGCGATCAAATTAATTTCATAGGAATACGCCTTGACTCTGGAGATATTGCATACTTATCAAAAGAAGCGCGTAAAATGTTAGATGAAGCAGGTTTTCCTGATGCCAAAATTATCGCGTCTAACGATTTAGATGAAGAAACCATTTCTAGTTTAAAAGCACAAGGAGCTACTGTTGACAGCTGGGGTGTAGGTACGAAATTAATTACAGCATATCAACAACCTGCATTAGGTGCTGTATATAAAATGGTCGCTGTCGAAGATGACAATGGCCAACTTGTAGACCGTATAAAACTCTCAAACAATGCTGAAAAAGTAACAACACCAGGAAAAAAACGTGTATATCGCATTATTAATACGAAAACAAATAAATCAGAAGGCGATTATATTACATTGGATCATGAAAATCCTAATGAAACAACGAAACTTAAAATGTTCCATCCTATTCATACTTACAAAATGAAATATATTAAAAAGTTTAAAGCGATTGACTTACATCACGATATTTTTATAAACGGAAAATGTGTCTATGACTTACCAAGTGAAAATGATGCTAAAACTTTTTTACAACAGAATTTAGAGCTACTATGGGATGAAAATAAACGCTATCTCAATCCTGAAGAATATCCAGTTGATTTAAGTACCGCATGTTGGGAAAATAAACAGCGTCGCATTTTCGAAGTAGCTGAACATGTGAAAGAAATGGAGGAAGAACATGAACATGAGTAAAATGCAAACGATTATTGTGAATGAAATGAAAGTACAACCTGAAATAGATGTCGTTAAGACTATCGAAGAGATAAAACATTTCATTAAAGCATATGTGACGTCTCATTCTTTTATTCGCACGCTTGTATTAGGCATTTCAGGAGGTCAAGACTCTACATTAGTTGGTAAATTAACGCAGCTTGCGGTAAATGAACTCAATGAAAATAGTAGTAAAACGTATGAATTTATTGCTGTAAAACTACCTTATGGCGTTCAACGAGACGCAGATGAAGTAGATGACGCACTCAAATTTATCCAACCTGATAAAACGATTACAGTGAATATTAAACCTGCCGTAGACCAAAGTGTTGCGTCTTTAAAACAAGCAGGTATCACGTTAACAGATTTTCAAAAAGGTAATGAGAAAGCAAGAGAAAGAATGAAAGTTCAATTCTCAATTGCGTCGCATACAGGTGGTATCGTTGTTGGGACTGACCATTCTGCAGAAAATGTTACAGGATTTTTCACGAAATATGGAGACGGTGCTGCTGACATTGCACCTATATTCGGACTAAACAAACGTCAAGGGCGACAATTGTTACAACACTTAAATGCACCTGCTCATCTTTATGAAAAAACACCAACTGCAGATTTAGAAGATGACAAACCACAATTACCAGATGAAACGGCTTTAGGTGTCACGTATCAGGAAATTGATGACTATTTAGAGGGGAAAGCAGTGTCACAACAAGCGGCCACAAGAATTGAAGATTTATATGTACGTAATGCGCACAAACGTGAATTAGCATATACACGATATACATGGCCAAAATAAAAATTTTAATGACATTTGAAATAAATCCTGATACAATGAGCTAAATTTCAAGAAGTGAGGTAAGTTATGAGTGCGATAAATGATAACCCTTTACTACTCATATTGGCAATATTTCTAATTAATGTTGCCTATGTAACTGCGCTAACGATGCGCCTAATATTAACACTGAAAGGGTATAGATATTATGCAGCGGCTTTAAGTTTTGTTGAAGTTTTAGTTTATGTTATTGGTTTAGGTATGGTAATGTCAGGACTAGATCAATTTCAAAACGTCATCGCATACGCATTAGGTTTTTCAGTAGGTATTATTGTAGGTATGAAAATTGAAGAAAAATTAGCATTAGGCTATTCTGTTGTAAATGTTACTACGGCAGATTATGAATTGGACATCCCAAGACAACTTAGAGATTTAGGCTATGGAGTCACACACTTTGCAGCTCATGGTCGAGATGGTGATCGCCTTGTCATGCAAATTTTAACGCCGAAGCGCTATGAGCTCAAATTAATGGATACAATTAAAGCATTGGATCCGAAAGCGTTTATCATTGCTTATGAGCCACGTAATATACATGGTGGATTCTGGGTTAAAGGTGTTCGAAGTAAGAAAGTGAAGGCGTATGACACAGATGAAATTTAAAGTAGAAGACGGCGAAACGATAGAAGCGTGTTTATTGCGCATGAAAGAGGCTGGTTATATGCCAATTAAACGTTATGAAAAACCAGTCTTCAAAGAGAATAAAGATGGCAGTATTGACGTTTTAAAACAGGAAATTATTTTTACTGGGAAGAAAATGAGTCATTAACATTAATTAAGAGACGATTCAAACGCTAGCGTTGACGTCTCTTTTTAAATGCGTATGTTTTTGTTTGAGAATCCGTTAACGTTCGTTTTTAGTAGTTTTTACGAAAAATATTTTAGGATAAATATAAATAAATGGATTGATTCCGAACGTTATATCTGTTTATATAGATAATGTACATATGATGTCCGTTTGCTATAATGTGACTGAATACAATTTTATGTTAGAAGTGTAAGCATACGAAAAAACAAGTTAGGAGATTTTATAATGATTGAACGCTATTCAAGAAAAGAAATGTCAAACATTTGGACAGATCAAAACCGCTATGAGGCATGGTTAGAAGTTGAAATTTTAGCTTGTGAAGCTTGGAGTGAGTTAGGAGAGATACCTAAAGAAGACGTAAAAAAAATTCGTGAACATGCGAAAGTCGATGTTGCGCGTGCTCAAGAAATCGAATTAGAGACACGCCACGATGTCGTTGCCTTTACTCGTCAAGTTTCTGAAACACTTGGTGAAGAGCGTAAATGGGTGCATTACGGGCTCACTTCAACAGATGTAGTCGATACTGCACTAAGTTACCAAGTTAAGCAAGCAAATGACATTATCGAAAAAGACTTGGAACGATTTATAGAAGTCCTAGCAAACAAAGCGAAAGCATATAAGTATACATTAATGATGGGACGTACGCATGGCGTGCATGCTGAACCAACTACATTTGGCTTAAAGATGGCGTTATGGTATGCAGAAATGCAGCGCAATCTTGAACGTTTCAAACGCGTACGAGAAGAAATTGAAGTTGGAAAAATGAGTGGAGCGGTAGGAACATTCGCTAATATCCCGCCTGAAATTGAAGCCTATGTATGTAAGCATTTAGGTATTGGGACAGCACCGATTTCTACTCAAACGTTACAACGTGATCGTCATGCATACTACATTGCGACGTTAAGTCTTATTGCTACTTCGCTTGAAAAATTTGCAGTTGAAATTAGAAACTTACAAAAAACAGAAACACGTGAAGTTGAAGAAGCATTTGCGAAAGGTCAAAAAGGATCATCTGCAATGCCTCATAAACGTAATCCTATTGGTTCAGAGAACATTACTGGTATAGCGCGAGTGATTCGTGGTTACATTACAACAGCGTATGAAAATGTGGCACTTTGGCATGAACGAGATATTTCACATTCATCAGCAGAACGAATTATGTTACCAGATGTGACAATTGCACTTGATTACGCGTTGAATCGCTTTACTAACATTGTTGATCGTTTAACAGTTTATGAAGAGAACATGACAGAAAACATGAATAAAACGTTTGGTCTCATTTATTCACAACGTGTGTTATTAGCGTTAATTGATAAAGGTATGGTACGTGAAGAGGCTTATGATACAGTACAACCTAAAGCAATGGAATCTTGGGCAACAAAGACCCCATTTAGAACACTTGTTGAAGGGGACGCTAAAATTACAGAAAAATTATCAGAAGATGAACTGAATGCTTGTTTTGACCCTAGACATCACTTGAATCAAGTTGATACAATATTTAAAAGAGTAGGTTTAGCATAAAAATACTACACTTTAATGTATTAATTCGTTAAAATATCCTTAAACATATAAAAAATAGGGGTTGTATACCATGCAAATTGAAAAGTTACGTGGACAAGCATTAGATGAATTATTTGATGCAATTTTGACACTAGAAACACGCGAGGAATGTTATCAATTTTTTGATGATTTATGTACAGTAAATGAGCTCCAATCGTTATCACAGCGCCTACAAGTCGCGAAGATGATTAAACAAGGTTACACTTATGCAACAATAGAAGCTGAATCTGGCGCATCTACTGCGACGATTTCTCGAGTGAAACGCTCACTTCAGTGGGGAAATGATGCATATACAATGATTTTAGAACGAATGGATATTGAGACGAAGCATTAAAAATAAAGTAAAAAAGTAAGTGATAAAGTGAACGTTTAACGTGCAGTTTATCGCTTGCTTTTTTTATGTAATTTTTCCTATAAATCCCAAGGTGTTACTTAGAATATCAGTCTTAAAAATGCTATAATATTATCTATGATATTTAAAGGAGTATTCGGTTATGTATGATATAAAACAATGGCACCATATCTTTAAATTAGATCCAGCAAAACCCATTTCTGATGCGGATCTTGAAAAAGTATGTATGTCTCAAACTGATGCCATCATGATTGGCGGCACTGATAATGTTACAGAAGATAACGTATTACATTTAATGAGTCGTGTGCGACGTTATCCGCTACCATTAGCTTTGGAAATCTCAAACATTGAAAGTGTTGTACCTGGATTTGATTTCTATTTTGTCCCAACAGTTATGAATAGTACTGATGTGACTTATCATAATGGATTGTTGTTAGAAGCCATCAAAATGTATGGGCATATGATTCATTTTGAAGATATTATTTTCGAGGGATATGTCGTACTGAATGCTGAAAGTAAAGTAGCGCGACATACGAAAGCGAATACTACATTAGTCACTGAGGATATTGAAGCTTATGCACAAATGGCAAATGACATGTACCGATTACCGATATTATATTTAGAATATAGTGGCACTAAAGGAAGCTTAGAAGATATTCAAGCTGCAAAACCACACTTAAATACCACTCAATTATTCTATGGTGGGGGCATTGATAGTTATGAAAGTGCACAATCATTTGCGTCCATTGCCGATACCATAATTGTTGGGAATTTAGTATATGAGAATATCAAGAAAGCGATACAAACGACTAAAATAAAGGAGAGAACATAATGAATCCACTTGTAAAACATATGAATACTGAACAAAGTGAAGCGGTACGCACAACGGAAGGGCCGCTTTTAATTATGGCAGGTGCTGGATCTGGTAAAACGCGCGTTTTGACACATCGCATTGCGTACTTACTTGATGAAAAAGGCATATCTCCTTATAACATTTTAGCGATTACATTTACGAATAAAGCAGCAAAAGAAATGAAAGAGCGTGTTCAAAAATTAGTAGGTGAAGAAGCTGAAGTCATTTGGATGTCTACGTTTCACTCAATGTGTGTACGCATTTTACGTCGTGACGCAGATCGGATAGGTATAGAGCGCAATTTCACAATTATTGATCCGACAGACCAAAAATCAGTGATTAAAGATGTGTTGAAACGTGAAAATATAGACCCTAAACGCTATGAACCACGCATGTTTATTGGGGCCATTAGCAATTTGAAAAATGAATTGAAAACACCTCAAGATGCATTAGAATCGGCGAACGATTTTTATACACAAATGGTTGCTAAAGTATACGAAGGGTATCAAAAACAGCTGATTCGAAACCAAGCTTTAGACTTTGACGATTTAATTATGACGACAATTAAATTATTTGAGCGCGTACCAGAAGTATTAGATTACTATCAAAACAAATTTCAATACATACATGTTGATGAGTATCAAGATACGAATAAGGCACAGTACACGCTTGTTAATTTAATGGCACAAAAGTTTAAAAACTTATGTGTTGTAGGGGATTCAGACCAATCCATTTATGGTTGGCGTGGTGCAGATATTCAAAATATTCTATCGTTTGAGGAAGATTATCCAAAAGCGAAAACGATATTTCTAGAACAAAATTATCGTTCAACGAAAACCATTTTAAATGCTGCGAATGAGGTTATTAGAAACAATACAGAGCGTAAACCAAAAGGCTTATGGACAGCGAATGCGAACGGTGAAAAAATAAACTATTATGAAGCATTTAGCGAACGTGATGAGTCCGAATATGTGGTGCGTGAAATCTTCAAACAACAGAAAAAAGGACGACAATTAAAAGATATTGCAGTGCTCTATCGCACAAATGCGCAATCTCGTGTTCTTGAAGAAACGTTTTTAAAATCTAATCTACCTTATGTCATGGTTGGAGGACAGAAATTCTATGATCGCAAAGAGATTAAGGATGTATTAAGCTATTTGCGTTTAATTGCGAATAGTGCAGATGATATCAGTTTACGCCGTGTTATCAATGTTCCTAAAAGAGGAATAGGGCCATCATCTGTGGACAAAATCGCAGCGTATGCCTCATCGAACAATATTAGTATGTTTGAAGCTTTAGCTGAAGTTGACTTTATAGGATTATCTAAAAAAGTAACACAAGCTGCATCTGAATTTTATCAATTGATCAATCATCTCATGCGAGAACAAGAGTTTTTAGAAATAAGTGACATCGTAGAGGAAGCGCTCATTAAGTCAGGTTATCGTGAGATGTTAGAACGCGAACAAACGTTAGAAGCACGCAGCCGTTTAGAAAATATAGACGAATTTATGTCTGTTCCGAAAGATTATGAAAAAAATACGCCTTTAGAAGAACAATCTTTGATTAACTTCTTAACAGATTTATCTCTTGTAGCTGATGTTGATGAAGCCAATTTAGAAGACGGTGTGACATTAATGACTATGCACTCTGCGAAAGGTTTAGAGTATCCTGTAGTGTTTATCATAGGGATGGAGGAAAGCATTTTCCCACATGTCCGTGCAATTAAAAGCGATGATGATCATGAAATGGAGGAAGAGCGCCGTATTAGTTATGTAGCCATTACACGTGCGGAAGAAGAATTGTATCTGACGCATGCGACATCACGTACATTGTTCGGACGTTCTCAATCAAATCCACGTTCACGTTTCCTAAATGAGATACCAGATGATTTATTAGCGATACCAGAACGTAAACAATCTTCTCATGTAGCACAAAAACGGACGTCACCTAAGAGAGGATTTAGCCAACGAACAGTAGTGAATAAGCAGGCATCAACGACATCTGATTGGAACGTTGGAGATAAAGTGACGCATAAAAGTTGGGGAGAGGGTATGGTGTCTAATGTGAACGTTAAAAATGGTTCGGTTGAGTTAGATATTATCTTTAAATCGCAAGGGCCTAAACGTTTATTAGCACAATTTGCTCCAATTGAGAAAAAGGAGGACTAAGATTTATGGATTTGAAGGCGCGCGTGCGTGTATTGCATGAACGGTTACATCAATACAATTATGAATATCACGTATTAGATAACCCAAGTGTTCCAGACAGTGAATATGATAAATTGTTGCATGAATTAATAGAAATTGAATCACAACACCCTGAACTTAAAGCTGCAGATTCACCAACGGTACGTGTGGGTGGAGAAGCACAATCGACGTTTGAAAAAGTTCGACATGACACGCCGATGCTAAGTTTATCTAATGCATTTAATGAGACAGATTTACGTCGTTTTGATCAACGTGTAAGAGATGCTGTAGGGGAAGTCGAATACATGTGTGAATTGAAAATAGACGGTTTAGCTGTGTCATTGAAATATGTTGACGGTCGTTTTGTCCAAGGATTAACGCGTGGAGATGGAACGACAGGTGAAGATATAACAGAAAATTTAAAAACGATTCACGCAATCCCACTCACATTAAAAGAACCGATTTCTTTTGAAGTACGTGGAGAGGCTTATATGCCTCGTCAATCGTTTTTGAGGCTTAACGATGAAAAAGAGAAAAAGGGTGAACAACCGTTTGCTAACCCCCGCAATGCGGCTGCGGGTTCGCTACGTCAACTAGATTCAAAATTAGCCGCAGCACGTAAACTTGATATTTTTCTATACAGTATAAATGATTTCACAGAGTTAGATGCCACATCACAAAGTGAAGCATTAGCTGAATTGGATCAACTAGGATTCAAAACAAATCCTGAACGGATGAATGTCAAAACCATAGACGATGTACTGGCGTATATTGACAAGTGGACCTCAGAACGTGATACATTAAGTTATGATATCGATGGTATTGTTATCAAAGTGAACGCCATTGAGCATCAAGAGGAGATGGGTTTTACCCAAAAATCACCGAGATGGGCCATTGCATATAAGTTTCCTGCTGAAGAAGTTGTCACTACTTTAGAAGACATTGAGTTAAGTATTGGTCGTACTGGTGTGGTGACACCTACTGCAATTTTAACTCCAGTTCATGTAGCAGGGACGACTGTTTCTAGAGCCTCATTACATAATGAAGACCTAATTCATGAAAGAGATATACGAATAGGTGATCATGTTGTTGTGAAAAAAGCCGGTGATATCATACCTGAAGTGGTTAAAGTCATTTTAGATCGTCGGTCAGATGACGCTCAGCCTTATCGCATGCCAACACATTGCCCGAGTTGTGGTCATGAACTTGTACGCATTGAAGGTGAAGTTGCATTAAGGTGTATCAACCCAAAATGCCAAGCGCAACTGATAGAAGGATTAAAACATTTTGTATCGAGACAAGCGATGAATATTGATGGTTTAGGCACTAAAATCATAGAACAACTTTATCATCATCATTTAATCAAAGACGTGGCAGATATATTTTATCTTGAAAAGAACGATCTATTACCTCTTGAACGTATGGGTGAAAAGAAAGCAGATAACCTTATTAAGGCGATTGAAAAATCTAAATCACAATCATTAGAACATCTATTATTTGGCCTAGGTATTCGTCACTTAGGTGTCAAAGCCAGTCAAGTGCTTGCAGAAAAGTATGATACGATGGAACGTTTAATGCAAGTCACAGAAGCGGAACTTGTGGAAATATATGACGTAGGTGAAAAGTTAGCACAATCCTTTGTAACTTATATGAGCAATGAGGATATTCAAAAGTTAATTCAAAAAATGTCACAACAACATGTAAACATGACTTACACTGGTCAAAAATCATCACAAATTGATGGCCATCCTGATTTTAAAAATAAAACTGTTGTATTGACTGGTAAATTAGAGCAAATGACAAGAACTGAGGCATCACAATGGTTGAAAAATCATGGTGCCAAAGTGACAAGTAGTGTAACAAAATCAACAGACCTTGTTATTGCAGGTAAAGATGCTGGCTCTAAGTTAACGAAAGCAGAGACATTAGGGACACCAATTTGGAATGAACAAGACTTTATTGATAAGCAAAATGAAATCAATTAAAAAGGGAGATTGTGCCTATGAAAAAAAGGTCTTTTATCATCGTTGGTTTATCATTGGTATTAGTCGCGTGTGGTCCAAATCAATCTGAAAACCAATCTTCAAATGATTCATCTTCTAAAAAAGAAAATAATGTTAAACACATTGCGACTGATAAAAACGTTCAAGGTGATAATTATCGGACAATTTTACCATTTAAAGAGAGTCAAGCGCGTGGTTTAACACAAGAAAAAATGTCTAATCATTTTAATGGTGAAGATTTTGAATCAGGTTTATTAGAAATCAGTAAAGAAATTTATCCTACAGATGACTATTTATATCAAGATGGACAGTTTTTAGATAAAAAGACAATTCAAGCTTATTTAAAGCCTAAATTGACTAAAGATGAATTAAATAAAATGAGCGATAAGGAAAAAGAAGAGAAGCAAGCAAGTGAAAATCTCGGACTCAATCCTTCTGTTCATGGTGAAAAAGATGAAGAAAAAATAGCTAAACAATCACCACAAGTGTTATCACATATTTTAGAACAAAATTTCTATGACAATGGCGACACGAGTGGTAAGAAAGTTAAAGGACTTACGATTGGTCTTGCGATGAATCAAGTTTATTATTATCAAAAAGAAAAATACGGTGAGACATTTAGTGTTGATTTAGATAAGAAGAAAGTTGAAAAACAAGGTCGAGAAATCGCTGAAGAAATGTTATCTCGACTACGTGAAAACGATCAGTTAAAAGACGTTCCAATTACTTTTGCGATATATATGCAATCGGGTAAAGATCAAATCGTTCCGGGATCGTTTGTAAGTTATGCGACATCAGATGAGAATGGTGCTGAATTAAAAGAATGGAATAAAGTGAAGGAACAAACCGTATTGATGCCTTCAGGTGAAGCTGCAGATTTGAATGAGCAACTCAATGCCAATTTCCGTGATTTTAATAATAATCTTCAATCTTACTTTACGAACTTTACACAAGCGGTAGGAAAAGCAAAGTTTAAAGATAAAAAAGTGCAATCTTTATCTGTTGATTTGCCAATCGATTATTATGGAAGAGCTGAATTAATAGGTATTACGCAGTACGTGACGCAACTTGCTGAAAAAGACTTCGGAAGTGTAGATACGTATGAAATTCACATTAAAGATGGTAATGAACCACGCGCACTTATCACAAAATCCAAAGATGACAATAGTCCTAAAGTGCACATCTACAATCAATAAAACGGCATATGTGTCATAGTTATAGTTTGACGTGTAGGCATTAGTTACGTCAAGTCAATGCAAATGAAAATAGCCTTCAAAATTCTTTAAAACGAATTTTGAAGGCTATTTTATGTTTAAGTGATTGTACGCAGAGGATTGAACTTATTCATTCAATTCTAGTCTACGTTTAACTTCGTTCATATCATCAATAACGAATGCGTCAGGTTTTTTCGTAAATTTTGAAACTACAATTGTAACGAGTAAACTCATAATAAAGCCAGGAACAATTTCATAAAGTGAAAAAATTTCATATGTTTTACCCAAAGGTAACGCAAAAACTATCCACAATATAACAGTGACTGCACCGGCAATCATACCACTAATAGCACCAGTTCTTGTTAATGATTTCCAATATAAAGATAAAATAACAAGAGGTCCAAATGCAGCACCAAATCCTGCCCAAGCATTACCAACTAAGTTTAATATCGTATCATTTGGTGACCAAGCAATCGCAATTGCGATAATGGCAACTAAAATAACTGAAAGACGACCCACTAATACAAATTCTTTTTCATGTTTTTTTGTATTTGCTTTATCACCACGGATTAACTTATAAAAGTCCTCTGTTAGTGAGCTTGATGTAACGAGTAATTGTGACGAAATCGTACTCATAATGGCAGCTAAAATGGCCGCTAATAAAAAGCCACCAACTAAAGGATGAAACAGTACTTGTCCCATTAAAATAAATAATGTTTCAGGATCCTTAATTTCTACTCCTTGAGCAGGAATAAATGCAATACCTAGAAGACCTACTAATACTGCGCCAATTAATCCAACAGCCATCCATGAAATACCAATTCTTCTAGTGAATGGGAAGAGTTTAATTGAACGAATAGACATAAAACGCACTAAAATATGTGGTTGTCCAAAATACCCTAATCCCCAAGCGAAGAATGAAATGATACCAATGACAGTCGTACCTCTAAATAAATCTAAGTTGGTAGGTTTTAATTCTGCGACTGAATGAAACGTATCTAATCCATTAAGTTTAAGCATGACAACGATAGGGACCATTATCATTGCGATGAGCATGATGACACCTTGGAAAAAGTCTGTAATCGACACGGCAAGGTAACCACCAAAAAATGTATAAGCAATAACGATAACCGCAACTAATAATAATCCAAAACGATAATCTAATCCAAAAGCACTATCAAATAATTTTCCTCCCGACACAAAACCTGCATGTGTATATAATGTGAAGAAAACTACGATAATACCTCCAGAAATAATTTTAATTAAATTAGACTTATCGTTTAAACGATTTTTGAAAAAATCTGGAAGTGTTATAGCGTCACCAGCGATTTCAGTATGTAAGCGTAATCGCGGTGCTACAAGTAAATAGTTGATCCAAGCACCTAACGTTAACCCGATGGCTAACCAAGCAGCTGATAGACCTGTAGAATACACTTCACCTGGTAACCCCATAATCATCCAACCACTCATGTCAGATGCACCAGCTGAAAGTGCAGTAACCCAAGGCCCGATATTACGACCGCCTAACATGTATTCACTTAAGTTACTCGTAGCTTGTTTATAGCCATAATAACCAATACCAAGCAAGATAATAAAATAGAGTGCAATCATAATATACGTTTGCCAGTCAGGGTTGACTTGACTTGATAAAGTTGACCCAAAAATTAACATATATATCCCCCTTTTTGTTACATAAACTAATTATACAGAATTATCGCTAGAATAAAAGTGTAATTTCATACAAAAAGTTAACAATTCGAACTAAAAATAGGACATAAATGTTAAATTAGACTATTGAAGAGGTCAGAGGTGAAATATTGGCCTTATTTGTTATTACTTTTTATGCAAAAATATAACCCTGTGTTATTTCATTTAATGATAAACCTATATTTGAGTAACATTTAACAATAAAAGGGGAACAAGAAAGTCATTTAGCTTGTTAGTGGTTTAAAAGTTAATTAAATGTGCTTGGAAACAATGGAGAGTTGTAGAAAATACTTAGATTTTTACCTTGAAATTTGGTACAATTTTAAGATAAAAGAGTATTTTTAAGGAGGCTAATGAAGTCATGACCGAAATAACACATGAACAAGTGAAGCACATTGCTAACCTTGCACGTTTAAATGTGTCGGATAATGAATCGAAAGAAATTCAAGAGACGTTAGCAGGTGTGTTAGATTTTTGTCATCAAATTGATTCAGTTGATACAGAAAATGTTAAACCTACGAATCACGTATTAGATTTGCAAAATGTTTTAAGAGATGATGTGGCGCATAAAGGATTACCACAAGAAAAAGCATTAGCAAATGCCAAAGAGGTAGAGGCGGGTCAATTTAAAGTGCCTGCAGTGATGAATGGGGAGGACGCATAATTATGAGCATCCGTTATGAATCAATTGAAAATTTACAAAAATTAATTAAAGAAAATAAAATTAAGCCTTCAGAAATCGTAAAAGATATATATGATGCAATTGAAGAAACTGATCCACAAATCAAATCTTTTTTAGCTTTAGATAAAGAAAATGCACTTAAAAAAGCTGAAGAGTTAGATCAAAAGCAAGCTGCAGGTGAAATTGAAGGTAAATTATTCGGTATTCCTATGGGAATTAAAGATAACATTATCACTGAAGGCTTAGAAACAACTTGTGCAAGTAAAATGTTAGAAGGCTTCGTGCCGATTTATGAATCCACTGTCATGAAAAAATTACATGCTGAAAACGGCGTGTTAATCGGTAAAGTCAATTTAGATGAGTTTGCGATGGGTGGTTCTACGGAAACTTCTTATTTCAAGAAGACTGTAAATCCATTTGATCATAAAGCTGTACCAGGTGGTTCTTCTGGTGGTTCTGCTGCTGCAGTTGCTGCTGGTTTAGTTCCATTTACTTTAGGAACAGATACAGGTGGTTCGATTCGTCAACCAGCTGCGTATTGTGGTGTCGTTGGGTTAAAACCAACATATGGACGTGTTTCTCGTTTTGGTTTAGTTGCTTTTGCATCTTCATTAGACCAAATTGGTCCTTTAACACGTAATGTAAAGGACAATGCCATCGTGTTAGAAGCGATTGTAGGTGAAGATGAACTTGACTCTACAAGCGCACCAAATGTATCAAATGACTTTACATCTGATATTGGTAAAGACATTTCTGGAATGAAAATTGCCTTGCCTAAAGAATACATTGGTGAGGGCGTAGACGAAGAAGTGAAGGCTTCTGTGCTTAAAGCAGTAGAAACTTTAAAATCATTAGGTGCGACAGTAGAAGAAGTGTCATTACCACGTACACCTTATGGCATCCCTTCATATTATGTTATTGCGTCAGCAGAGGCTTCTTCTAACTTAGCACGCTTTGACGGTATTCGTTACGGATATCATTCAAAAGATGCTTCTAATTTAGAGGAACTTTATAAAATGTCACGTAGCGAAGGTTTTGGTGAAGAAGTTAAACGTCGTATCTTCCTTGGAACATACGTATTAAGCTCTGGATATTACGATGCATACTATAAAAAGGCGCAAAAAGTGAGAACGTTAATTAAAAATGATTTTGAGAATGTTTTTGATAATTATGATGTAGTCATTGGACCAACAACGCCAACAGTTGCTTTTGATATAGGTTCTGAAATTGATGATCCATTAACTATGTATGCGAATGATTTACTTACAACGCCAGTTAACTTAGCAGGTTTACCAGGTATTTCTATACCTTGTGGTTTAGCTGAAAATGGTCGACCTATCGGCTTACAATTAATTGGTAAACCATTCGATGAAAAAACTTTATACCGTGTGGCATATCAATTTGAAACGCAATTTAATTTACATGATCATTATCATAAATTATAAGGAGTGGCAGTAAATGCATTTTGAAACCGTAATTGGACTTGAAGTCCATGTAGAACTGAAAACAGATTCAAAAATGTTTTCTAACGCACCTGTAGCATATGGCGCAGAGCCTAACACGAATACATCCGTCATTGACTTAGGTTATCCGGGTGTTTTACCTACTGTAAACCGTCGCGCGGTAGACTGGTCGATGCGTGCAGCAATGGCGTTAAATATGGAGATTGCGACAGAATCTAAATTTGACCGTAAAAACTATTTTTATCCAGATAATCCAAAAGCATATCAAATTTCTCAATTAGATCAACCGATTGGTGAGCATGGGTATATTGATATCGAAGTGAATGGCGAAACAAAACGCATCGGCATTACACGTCTTCATATGGAAGAAGATGCTGGAAAATCAACGCATAAAAATGGTTATTCGTTAGTCGACCTCAACCGCCAAGGGACACCATTAGTCGAAATCGTTTCAGAACCAGATATGCGTTCTCCTGAAGAAGCGTACGCTTACCTTGAAAAGCTACGTGCGATTATTCAATATACAGGTGTATCTGATGGCAAAATGGAAGAGGGTTCATTGCGTTGTGATGCCAATATCTCTTTACGTCCATATGGTCAAAAAGAATTTGGTACGAAAGCTGAGCTTAAAAACTTAAACTCATTTAACAACGTGAGAAAAGGTCTTGAATATGAAGTTAAACGTCAAGCTGAAGAGCTATTAAATGGTGGCCAAATTTTACAAGAAACGCGTCGTTTTGATGAATCAACTGGTAAAACAATTCTCATGCGTGTAAAAGAGGCATCTGATGATTACAGATACTTCCCAGAGCCGGATATTGTACCTTTATACATTGATGAAGCTTGGAAAGCACGTGTACGTGAAACGATTCCTGAACTTCCAGATGCACGTAAAGAAAAGTATGTTAAAGAATACGGCCTTCCAGAATATGATGCTCATGTTTTAACGTTAACGAAAGAAATGTCAGATTTCTTTGAAGCGGCAGTGCGTGAAGGTGCCGATGTTAAAATGACATCAAACTGGTTAATGGGTGGCGTTAATGAGTACCTTAATAAAAATCAAATCGAGCTTCAAGATACAGGTTTAACGCCTGAGAACTTAGCAGGTATGATTAAGTTAATTGAAGATGGTACGATGAGTAGTAAAATTGCGAAAAAAGTCTTCCCTGAACTTGCGAAAAATGGTGGAGATGCAAAACAAATTATGAAAGATAAAGGTCTTGTTCAAATTTCTGATGAAGGTGCAGTACTTGAATTCGTTCGTCAAGCCATTGAACAAAATCCACAATCTGTTGAAGACTTTAAAAATGGTAAAGGTAAAGCGATGGGCTTCTTAGTTGGACAAATTATGAAATTGTCTAAAGGTCAAGCGAACCCACAACTTGCGAATAAGTTATTAAAAGAAGAACTAGACAAACTTTAATTAAAACCATGTACGCATAGCTACTTAATGCAATGAAAAAAAGAGTTTATATACCCTTCAAAGGATACAAAATGGGATCTTTTGAAGGGTATTTTTCGTTAATGTCGAGAACTCAAACTTGTTTAACATTGATGTATACAAAATTGGAAAGCGATACTAAAATAGTAATGTAAATAACTTTTAATAGAAGTGAAGTTGCTATAATATAAATGATGAGTATACAAAAATTGAGGGATCTAAATGAGAAAACGTGCGAGAATTATTTATAATCCAACGTCTGGTAAGGAGTTGTTCAAAAAAGCATTACCAGATGTATTAATTAAATTAGAACAAGCTGGTTATGAAACAAGTGCTTATGCGACACAAAAAGTTGGCGATGCGACCGAAGAAGCGGCCCGTGCTATTGATCGAAATTATGATTTACTCATTGTTGCTGGGGGAGATGGGACGCTTAACGAAGTGGTCAATGGTATAGCTGAAAAGCCAAATCGACCTAAACTTGGACTCATTCCAATGGGGACAGTTAATGACTTTGGACGCGCACTCCATTTACCAAATGACATTTTTGAAGCTGTAGACGTCATTATTCAAGGTAAAACTGTTCAAGTAGATATAGGTAAAATGAATAGTCGCTATTTTATTAATTTAGCCGGTGGTGGGAAACCGACTGAAGTATCTTATGAGGCACCAAGTAAGCTCAAATCTATGATAGGTTCCTTTGCATATTATGTAAAAGGGTTTGAAATGTTGCCTCAAATGCATGCAGTTGATGTTCGCATCGAACATGATGAACATGTGTTTGAAGGAGAAATTATGCTATTTCTCCTAGGTTTAACCAATTCGATGGCTGGTTTTGAAAAACTCGTACCGGATGCAAAACTAGACGATGGGAATTTCACTTTATTAATTGTCGAAAAGTGTAATCTTGCTGAAATGGGACATATTATGACATTAGCATCACGCGGTGAACATATTAATCATCCAAAGGTGCATTATTATAAAGCGCAATCTGTTAATATTTCATCATATAGTGATATGGCATTGAATGTAGATGGTGAGTATGGTGGACAATTACCGGCAAACTTTTTAAATTTAGTGCGTCACATCGAAGTATTCTCTCAAACAAAAAAAGAAAATGAATTACTAATAGATAAACCTAAGCAATCTGAATAATAGGGAGTGGATCGACAATATGTGAGCAACAGTTGTTGATCTTCTCCCTTCAGTTTTGAAAACAAATTTTATAGTTAAGAAACGGGGAAAGTATGATGTCAGTGGTACATAAAAATCAAATGTTAGAAGGAGAAGTTGTCGATTTAACTTATGAAGGGCATGGTGTTGTTAAAATTGATGCTTATCCTATTTTTGTCCCACAAACGCTCGTTGGAGAACGTATCGATTACAAAATCATTAAAGTGAAAAAGAATTTCGCTATTGGAAAAGTCATCACAATAAAAAAGGAAAGTGATGCACGAATGGTGCCACCTTGCGACTATTATGATAAATGTGGCGGATGTCAACTTCAACACTTAAATTATGAGGCACAATTAGAAATGAAACGTAATCAAGTGGTGAATTTGTTTCATAGAAAAGGAAAATTGCCACATGTACCGATTCATCCTACAGTAGGTATGGATCATCCATGGTTTTATCGTAACAAGTCACAAATTCCTGTGGGTGGTGAGAAGCAACAAGTTGAAATAGGCTATTATCGCCAACGCAGTCACCATATTATCAATATGGATCAGTGTTTGATACAATATCAAGCTCAAAATGGCATTATGCGCTTATTGAAAGACTTATTAAATCAATACAACATTGCACCTTATCAAGAAACAGTACATCAAGGTTTAGTAAGACATGTCGTTATTCGTAAAGGATACCATAGCGATGAAATCATGGTGACCATTGTGATTAATGGAACCGAACTTCCACACACTCATGACATTATCAATGCGTTAGTCGAAGCCTTCCCTCAAATTAAAAGCATTAAAATCAATATCAATAAAGAGAAGTCTAACGTCATCATGGGTGCTAAAAGCATAACGCTTTATGGTGAGGAAACGATTTCAGATTCATTAGGGGAATTGAATTTTAAAATAAATGACAAGTCTTTTTACCAAATTAATGTATTGCAAACTGAAAAACTTTATAACATTGCGGTTAATTATGCAGGATTAACTGGAGCAGAGACGGTATTAGACGCGTATTGTGGTATTGGCACAATCGCATTATCAATGGCAGACCGAGCTAAACACGTTTATGGTGTTGAAGTTGTTCCTGAGGCGATTAAGGATGCAAAACGCAATGCCCAATTAAATCATTTTAATAATACGACTTTTGTAGCAGGTCCGGCAGAAAAGGTTATTTTAGATTGGCAAAAACAAGGGATACGCCCCGATGTGGTTACAGTAGATCCGCCTCGAAAAGGGTGTGACAATACATTTATTGAAACACTGAATCAGTTGGAACCTGACAAAATCGTCTATGTATCTTGTAATCCAAGCACGCAACTTAGAGATATTCAACTTTTATTAAATAAGTATGATTTAATCGAAGTGACACCAGTAGACATGTTCCCTCATACAACACATGTTGAAACTGTCGCACTTTTAAAACGCAAAAAAAGTGATGAATAGGAGATTTTTGTATGACTAATAAGGAAGTTCGCTTTGAAACGCGTGTAGGACAAGTGACGGGGATAGAATTAAACGATGTTCAAAAATTTTTAGGTATTCGATATGCACATGCGCATAGATTTGCCCAACCAGAGCCATATTCGTATCAAAATGGTACAATTCAGGCAACGTCGCATGCGCCAATAGCATGGCAGTCACAATCGTTTTTTGAGTCATTTTATTTAGGGACTGATTATGAAAACCTCCCACAAACTGAATTTCCTCAATATCTATCGATTACACGTCCTAAAGTGCATCAAGAAAACTTACTTCCTGTCATGGTTTGGATACACGGAGGTTCCTTTGTAAATGGTAGCGGTGAAAATCCTGAATATGATCCAACACCACTCGTCAAACAAGAAGAAGTCATCGTAGTCAATTTAAGTTATCGTCTAGGTGTCTTAGGCTTTATGTATAATCAACACGGAGAATTAGCCAATTTAGGACTTTTAGATCAAATTGAAGGATTAAAATGGGTAAAAGCACATATTGAAGATTTTGGTGGAGATCCAAACAATATTACTATCTTTGGACAATCTGCAGGCGGAGAATCAGTTAGAGCATTACTGGTTGCCGATGGAACAGAGAATTTATTTCAAAGAGCAATTATACAAAGTGCCCCAATCGGATTAATGAAAGGGCGCCAGCACATGACGACAAAAATGTTAACAGCTTTAAAATCGTTAGCATACGATGCAGATTTAGATGAATTTAAATCGATGCAATCGTTTTTAACAAAACATAATCACGGTAAAGGCTTAACTAAGTTGATGCCCTTTGGTCCACACTACGGTGTATATCCTTTACCGAAAGAGGCAGATGTTCAGCGAATCATTGAACGACGTGCGAAACACATAGACTTACTCATCGGTCATACCTCAAGGGAAGTCAATGTCTTCATTTACATTAATGCATTTCAACGAAAATTGAGCGAAATACCTATAATAAAGTGGGGAGTAGCTTCATTTGTAAAACTTTTAACAAAAATGATTTATGCGCGCCCTTCTTATGCGTTTTATCGTCATTTTCTTAATCAACAAGGACGTGCATATTATTATCAATTTAATTGGTTAAAGCATGAACATTTCTTTGCAGCTGGCCATAGTTCTGAGCTTGCATTGTTATTTGATTCTGAACCTTATATGAAATCGCCACTTTTTGCTTTATTACCTAAAGAGAGAATAGAAAAAGCGGGCCAAATCATGAAAAAATTATGGGGTGATTTTGCACGTAATGGTAAAGTTGAAACATCACAACCTAAAGAAGTCATTACTTTTTTAAAGTAGGTTGATAATCTTTAAAATAGAGTTCTACAATATCTTTCATGATTCGGGTATACTATATGTAAGCCTAACAGTAAGAGGGTGTTACGATGTATACGATTAATTTATTTGAAGATTCTAAAGTGCGTAAGCGATTGATACTGACACAATTTATCGTAGCATTGGTATTTATCGTCTTAAGTTATAAGTGGTC
Organism: Staphylococcus agnetis; assembly: GCF_002901865.1. Lineage (GTDB taxonomy): Bacteria > Bacillota > Bacilli > Staphylococcales > Staphylococcaceae > Staphylococcus > Staphylococcus agnetis. The sequence goes on along the minus strand of NZ_PPQF01000004.1, from coordinate 22,876 downwards.
GATGGCGTTAACTGGTTTAGAGGAAAAAAACATTATCGCAAATCTCATTATTGGCATACTAGGATTATTAGTTCTTGTTGTGATTCAAGAGCTTATTCGTTACGTGTTATTACGAATGTTATATACGAAAGCAAGGCCTAAGTACAAGCTTACACCATCTTTTATATTAAGTTATTTACCAGATGTAAAGATGAATCGTAAGTCATTTAGTACAATTATGTTATTACCAAGTATGCTTGTAAGTATGATGCTGTTACTTGCATTTATTAATTTGCCTAATACGTATATTATATTTATTTTTTCATTTTACATGGGATATACCTTTTTATCTGTTTATCTTGTTATGCTCGTATTTAGTAACAAACAAGCACAGTCGATTGAACTGACAGAAGAAGGATTGGTCATTTGTTGTGATGAATCGAAAAACAAGGATTAAAATTGCTACGGCTCACTATCAATTGTAATGGATGTAATACGTTGACTTTAGGCTAGGACACACGTGTCTTGGCCTTTCTCTTTATTAAGAATGAGATCAAAGTAATCGTTAATGATATGAGTAGTGATATTTAATAAAATACGATTGGAGGTGGAACGATGGTCGAGAGAAGAATCATTCACATTGATATGGATTTCTTTTTCGCGCAAGTTGAAGTTCGAGACCAACCGCACCTTAGAGGTAAGCCTGTTATTGTCGGAGGTAAGGCAAGTGGGAGAGGTGTAGTTGCAACAGCATCTTATGAAGCGAGGAAATTTGGAGTGCACTCAGCAATGCCCATGGCACGTGCGCATCAACTTTGTCCTGATGGTTATTTTATTACACCGCGTTTTGAAATGTATAAAGCAGTTTCGAAAGAGATTATGTCAATATTTAAAAGTTATACTGAATTCGTTGAGCCATTATCTTTAGATGAAGCATATTTAGATATAACTGAGCTTGTACGACCAGATCTTTCCGCTTCTCAAATCGCTCAATTTATTCGGCGTGATATTTATGAACAAACTCAATTAACTGCGAGTGCAGGTGTCTCATACAACAAATTTCTAGCGAAGTTAGCGAGTGGTATGAATAAGCCTAACGGTCTCACTGTCATTACCTATGATAATGTGCATGACATTCTAATGGCTTTAGATATTGGAGATTTTCCAGGTGTAGGACGGGCTTCAAAAGAAAAGATGCATGCACACGGCATTTTTACAGGAAAAGATTTGTATCGTAAAAGTGAACGAGAATTGATTTATTTGTTTGGTAAAAGAGGGCATCATTTATACGAACGGGCAAGAGGTATCGATCATCGCGTTGTAAAATCCGAACGAATTCGAAAAAGTGTAGGTGCTGAACGTACATTTTCTATAGATACGAATGACGACGACCAAATTTTACGTAAAGTTGAAGAATTAAGCCGTATCATTGAAAGTCGACTGAGTCACCTTAAGCAAGCTGGACGTACTGTGACGGTTAAAATAAAAACAAATGATTTTAAAAATGCATCAAAACAAAGAAGCTTATCAACACCACTTAGTGATGCAGAAACCATTTACCAAATTGCATACGATTTATATTATGAATTGAAAGCGCCTGAAATATCCATTCGATTAATTGGCGTGACTGTTGGTGGTTTAGAGGATGCTTTTTATCGAAATATGACCATTTATGACTTTTTATAAAACATCCTTATCCATTAAATTTTTACCGTAAATACGCAACACATTTTCCAAACTTGGATAATGTTGTAGTAACCGATACGTTATCATTGCACACGCTTTGGCATCATTTAGTGCATCATGATGACCATGAAAATCTAATTGAAAATAGTCCATCATATGTTTTAATCCATTCCGTTTTGATGGAACTGTTTTTCTTGAAAGTTGACACGAACAAAAATAAGTTAAATCAGGTGTTTCGAACTGATGCGCCTTTAAACTCGCATGCAATACGGACATATCAAATGCAGCATTGTGGGCGACTACAGGTAATTGATCTATAAATTGCAACATATAAGGATAAACGTATTTAAAGTCTGGCGTAGATAAAACGTCTTCAGGTTGAATACCATGAACGTCAATATTTTTAGGTGAGAAATAATCATTCGGATTGACTAGTGTATAAAACGTCTCTGTAAGTTCATGATTAACGACTTTAACCATTCCGACTGAGCACACGCTTGTTCGTTTATAATTTGCTGTTTCAAAGTCTAAAGCCACAAAACTATCTTGTATCATCATCGCCACCTCGTTTCAATGTGTGAAATAAGCATATCTTATCATAACAATAAAAAAAGCGCCATCGAGAGATTTCGAGGCGCTCACTTTACTGAATGCTATTCTGTTTCATTAAAAGAACGGCTTGCAAGTTCTTTTTCGTAAAGGTATAACGTATTACAATCATCACCGATACGTTTTAAGTAATCAATATGTCTTTCAAACATTGATTCTTCTTCAACTTGCTCATCTAAGAACCAGTTTAAGAATGAAATCGTAGCATAATCTTTTTTCTCGTTTGCGATTTCAGATAGATTATAAAAACGACGTGTTACATTTTGTTCTTGTTTTAAGCCGTCTTCAAATGTTTCTAAAATAGAATTAAATTCGACTTTAGGTGCATCTAAAGATGAAAAGATAGCTTGTTCACCACGGTCGTTAATATAATCATAAATTTTCTTACCATGAAAACGTTCTTCTTTAGCTTGTTGAATAAAGAAATTTGCAAACCCTTCGTATGCATTATGGTCACAATACGCAGCCATAGCCATATAGGCATGAGCGGCAAAATATTCGTGGTTCATCTGGTCATTCAAAGCTTCTAATAATTGTTTATCTAGCATAATATCCCTCCAAAGATGTCATCCTTCAAGTCCATTGTACCCAATGGCATTAAATATGCAAAGAATAATATCTGGATTATGCTTTTGATTTTGAATTAATGGTGAGCATGGTATAATATGCTAAGTGAAAATTGAAGGAGAATTGGTATGAGACAATGGACTGCGATTCAAATGGCCAAGTTAGCACGTAAAGCGAGTCGTGCGATTGGTAAAAAAGGGACAGACTTACCAGGTCAAGTTGCCCGAAAAATAGACCAAAATATATTACGAAAATTAGCTGGAAAAGTGGATGAAGTAGTTTTTGTAAGTGGTACCAATGGTAAAACGACGACATCTAACTTGATTGGACATACACTTAAAGTGAATCAAATTCCAATCATTCATAATAATGAAGGTGCCAATATGGCAGCAGGCATTACTTCTGCGTTTATCGTACAATCAAAAGCTAATACTAAAATGGCTATCATTGAAATAGATGAAGGCTCTATTCCACGTGTACTGAAAGAAATGACGCCAACGAAGATGGTATTTACGAACTTCTTTCGCGATCAGATGGACCGTTTTGGAGAAATAGATATTATGGTAAATAATATTATCTCTGCCATTGAAAATAAAGGTATTGCTTTAATTTTAAATACAGATGATCCATTTGTGAGTCGCTTAAAAAAAGCAAGTAATGATGTAACGTATTATGGTATGGCAAAAGAGGCTTACCCGTTCGAACAATCTACGATGAATGAAAGTCGTTATTGTCCGAACTGTGGTAAAAAGTTAAATTATGAATATATTCATTACAACCAACTAGGGCATTATACGTGTCAATGTGGTTTTAACCGCGTGGCGCCTAAATATGAAGTGTCGCATTTTGAAATCAATCCATTTTTGACAATGCATATTAATAATGAAACTTTCAACATGAAAATTGCTGGTGATTTTAATGCTTATAATGCACTTGGGGCTTATGCGGTTTTAAGAGAATTAGGTTTAAATGATGCCTCTATCCGTAAAGGATTTGAATCCTATACATCTGATAACGGACGCATGCAATATTTTGAACGAGGATCCAAAAAAGCGTTAATCAATTTAGCTAAAAACCCTGCTGGTATGAATGCTTCAATTTCGATGGGTGAAAAGTTACAAGAACGTAAAGTTTATGTGATGAGTCTGAATGATTTTGCTGCTGATGGACGTGATACGTCATGGATTTATGATGCGGATTTTGAAAAATTAGCCACTCAAGATATTGAAACGATCATTGTGACAGGGTCAAGAGCCGAAGAATTGCAACTACGTTTGAAACTGGCTGAAATTGACGTGCCTATTATTTTAGAAAAAGATATTTATAAAGCAACTGCACGCTCTATGGATTTCGAAGGCTTTACTGTAGCAATTCCTAACTATACGTCTCTCACACCGATGTTAGATCAACTCGTACGTTCTTTCAAGGAGGCGAAATAAATGCATGAATTAACGGTTTTTCATTTTATGCCAGATAAACTCAATTTATATAGTGATATAGGGAATATTATGGCTCTGAAATACAGGGCGAAACAGCGCAATATTAAGTTGAATGTTGTAGATATTAATGAAACTGATAATATTGATCTTTCTAAAGCTGATATATTCTTTATAGGAGGCGGCAGTGATCGTGAGCAATCTTTAGCAACGAAAGAATTAGCCAAAATTAAAACGCAATTGAAAAACGCTATTGAAGATGGATTGCCAGGTTTAACAATTTGTGGAGGCTATCAATTTTTAGGTGAAAAATATATTACGCCAGACGGGGAAATTTTAGAAGGATTAAATATTCTTGACTTTTATACGGAATCTCAAATCGAGCGTTTGACCGGTGATGTTGTTATTGAAAGTGACACATTCGGTACGATTGTAGGTTTTGAAAATCATGGTGGTCGTACGTATCACAAATTTGATACGTTAGGGCATGTCACTTATGGTTATGGTAACAATGCTACGGACCAAAAAGAGGGGATTCATTATAAAAATTTATTAGGTACCTATTTACATGGACCTGTATTGCCTAAAAATCCTGAGATGACCGATTATTTATTAGAAGCTGCTGCGAAACGAAAAGGGATCCCTTTTGAACCTAAACACATTGATAACACAGCAGAAGAACAAGCTAAACAAGTGTTGATTGATCGTGCGCGAAAAAATCAACAAAAGACTTAAATCTTATTATTCGATATATGTTGTTATTCACACGCATGTATGAGATAGAGCTATCCAAGATGTTTAATATCTCTATGTAAAAACAACCCTCAAAATTCAGTCAAAGTGAATTTTGAGGGTTGTTTAAATTTAACTTTTTAAAACGTAACAATAAAATACGATAAATTAATAAGATTTCATAGATTGTGTGACTTTTCACTTGATTGATATCGAATTCGTTTAACCCTTTGACAGAATTTTTAAGAGTGGTCGCTGCTTTACGTTCAGGTTCGAATGTTCCTTTAATGCTAATTTGACTAATTTTATTTGTGATTGCAATAATTGCTTTCTTTTCAGCATCGTTAAATAAAATAAGATCATCTTCAGGTAGATAAATAATATTTGATAGATGTGTAATTAAAAGGCGGTTTTCATGTGCACGGTTCGTAAGTTTTCTAATTCTGAGCCATTCATCGGAACGATTATTAGATTTGTGATATTTTAATTCATCGCGTTGAAAGCCTAACAATTCTTCAACACGTGCATTGTTAATATGTAATTTTTCAACAGCTTTATCACTTTTATCAGAATGATACTGTCCAATAAGTAATTCTTTCATCCGTTGGGTAAATAGTGCATAAATTTGAGATTCTGTTTGATCAATCAATGCATCGATTTGTGTGTAATATTTTGGTGGTAATACAATGAAATTCACTAATCCTGCGGTACCTAATCCAATAAATGCAGTAATGAGGCGTGAGACAAAGTTAAACACATAATCTTCATGAATATCTGGAATCATCGCAAGCGCAGTTAAAGTTGCGACAGTAATCCCAACATGTAAATTAAATTGAATACAAAAAAGTATGGTTAATGTTGCGGTGATCCCATACGCTAGTGCAGAGTCATCGCCAAAAATATAGGTACAAACTACAGCAATAAAAGCCCCCATAACCGTAGCGGGTAGCCGTTTGTATCCTTTTGTGATGGATGCTTTTACAGTCGGCTCAATAGTAACGACAGCAGATAATATAGCGAATATAGGATTTAGATTCAGCCATAAACAAAACAAAGCAGTTAAAAATGTAGCAAGTCCTGTTTTAATGGTTCTAGCGCCGATGACGCTTTTTATGCGTGTACCGTTCCCGTTCATCTTATATGCTCCTGTATATATGTTAAATTTAGTATAACAAATTTTTCACAAAGCGAAACGGGGAATTATGTCTTTTATTCTAAAAGCGTGATATCTTATGAGAATTAAAAACGCCTTCCTTATAAGTGTAAATACCAATGTACTATTGTGATCACAATTATGCTCCATAAACATATGATTATGATGCCCATTAACCAGTTTTTGCGTAACTGTTGCTGAGTTAGATATGTCGCTTCAACTTGATGCCGTTTTATAATGTCATTAGGAATGAACATTAAAGAAAGCCAAATTCCAAATGGAACGATTAACACATCATCTAAATAGCCAAGTATTGGAATAAAATCCGGTATTAAATCAATAGGACTTAATGCATAGGCTATAGTTAATAAAGCGATCATTTTAGCTAAGAGTGGTGTTTCCTCATCTTTATAACACAAATAAACTACAGTTAATTGTCTTTTTAGCGTCTTTATGAATGTTTTTAACTGGATCAAGCCATCACCTCTCTCATGTATTATAAAATAGTTTACATGAATTCAATTTGAATTATCAGATAAATGCTTGGCTTAAAGAAGGATGTTTAAAATTTAATAGTAAGACAATGGCAATTTAGAAAAATAATGATATAGTAAAGTAAATAAGAAATTAAAAAGGAACGGGATTCAAATGATTGTAAAAACAGAAGAAGAACTTCAAGCTTTAAAAGAAATCGGTGCAATATGTGCCAAAATCAGAGATACAATGGTCGAAGCAACAGTACCTGGTATTACAACGAAAGAATTAGATAACATTGCTAAAGAAATGTTTGAAGCTGAAGGCGCACTTTCCGCACCTATTCATGACGAAAATTTTCCGGGTCAAACATGTATTAGTGTTAATGAAGAAGTCGCTCACGGCATACCGGGTAAGCGTGTGATTAAAGAAGGAGATTTAGTGAATATTGATGTCTCTGCATTAAAAAATGGCTATTATGCAGATACCGGCATTTCTTTTGTAGTAGGTGACACAGAGGAGCCAATGAAACTAAAAGTTTGTGAAGCGGCGCAAGAGGCATTTGATGCTGCGATGACTAAAATAAAACCAGGATCCAAATTAAGTCAGATTGGTAAAGCTGTACATGCGACAGCGCGTAAAAATAATTTGAAAGTGATTAAAAATCTAACAGGTCATGGTGTAGGTTTATCATTACATGAAGCGCCTGCGCATATTATGAATTATTATGAACCGCAAGATAAAACATTATTAAAAGAGGGCATGGTATTAGCCGTAGAACCTTTTATTTCTTCTAATGCGTCATATGTGACAGAAGGTAAAAATGAATGGGCTTTTGAAACTAAAGATAAAAGTTATGTCGCTCAGGTTGAACATACAGTGATTGTAACCAAAGACGGTCCATTATTAACTACACAATCCTTAAAAGGATAATCTTCGGACTTAAGTCCTAATGAAAGATGGTTCCATAGCCTATTATAAAGGCTGTGGAACCATTTTATAATAGAGTCGTTATAAGAGGTGATTCTATTATGAAACAACTTAAACGTTATATCGAACGGGTATTAAGAACAATGTACAGCCATCAACTAAGTGCATGTCTCGTGGCATTGAAAGGAAAAATGCATGATATTGATGCAACTATACGCTACTTGCAGCACAAGAAAACACAATTACAGTTGTTAATTGACAGACAGACTATCGCATTAGAAAATAAATATATCGATTTGTTAGATGAACAACATGTGCAATGCCCTGAAAAAATTAACGGTAGAGAAATTACAAAAATGAAACGTGATTTAAATGAAATTGAATATGAGTATGCACATTTAGAGCGATTATTAAATCAATTAAACAACGAACGGAACTATACACAACAAGAGTGTGATTTATTATTAACTTTAAGATTGGCATACTAGAAAGGTGGAAATATGACACAAAAATATATTTCGACTGAGCTTTTAATCATTTTTACAGCGCTAATGATTATAGCCAATTTTTATTATATATTTTTTGAGAAAATTGGTTTTTTATTTGTTTTGTTATTAGGAAGCATCTTAATGTATGTAGGATATATTTATTTTCACAAAGTGCGTGGGCTATTATGCTTTTGGATAGGCGCATTAATGGTGTTATTCACACTCTTGTCTAATAAATATACGCTTGTGATATTATTTATTTTTATGATTATCGTAGCGATTCGTTATATTATTTATAAGCGTAAACCATTAAAGGTGATGTCATCTGAAGATATTGAAACATCCCCAGCTTTTATTAAACAGAAATGGTTTGGCGAACAAAAAACGCCAGTTTATGTTTACAAATGGGAAGATGTCCAAATTCAACATGGAATGGGTGACATTTATATTGATATGACCAAAGCAGCGAACTTAAAAGCTCAAAATACTATCGTCGTACGTCATATAGTGGGGAAAGTGCAAGTCGTTGTGCCACTCAACTATAATGTAAAGCTTAATGTATCCGCATTTTGTGGAAATGTTCATTTCGAAGACCAACGACTTAGACTTGAAAATAACAATATAAAATTGGAGTCAGCTCAAAAATCAGACCGGTACACTGTGAATGTGTTCGTTTCAACATTTATAGGTGATGTTGAGGTGATTGGTCGATGAATCAATACGTACGATCGATAGGTTCAATGCTTATATTAGTGTATAGCTTATTTACAGCTTTCTTCTTTATAGACAATGTATTTACGAATATTATTTTCTTTCAAGGTATGTTTTATACACAAATTTTTGGTATACCTGTGTTTCTGTTTTTAAATCTTATTACCATATTTTTGTGTATTATTGTTGGAAGTGTACTTGCGTATAAAAATAATCAACAAAATGATTGGCTTAAAGTTCAAATTGAACGTGCGATTGAAGGGGAAACCGTTGGTGTAAATGATCAACAAATTGAAATTTACCAAGAAACATTAGAGCTTTACGAAGCACTCGTGCCACTGAATCAAGAGTTACATCGCATGCGTATTAAAACGCAAAATTTAACGAATGAATCGTATAATATCAATGATTCAAAAGTACAAAAAATTATCGAGGATGAACGTCATCGACTTGCTAGAGAACTTCATGACAGTGTGTCACAACAATTGTTTGCGGCAAGTATGATGCTTTCTGCAATTAAAGAAACACCTTTAGAACCCCCATTAAATCAACAAATTCCGACGCTTGAAAAAATGGTGCAAGATTCACAATTAGAAATGCGCGCGCTGTTATTACATTTAAGACCGATAGGCTTGAAAGATAAATCATTAGGTGAAGGTATTCAATCTTTAGTGACGGAGTTACAACGTAAAGTTCCATTGAAAGTAGTTCAAGATATCGGTGAGTTTGATGTACCTAAGGGAATGGAAGACCATTTATTTAGAATTACACAAGAAGCGATTTCTAATACACTCCGTCATTCAAAAGGGACTGAAGTGACGGTGGAATTGTTACAACGAGAAGATTACATATTGCTACGCATTCAAGATGATGGTATCGGATTTAATGTTGATGATAAGATGGAACAAAGTTATGGATTGAAAAATATGCGTGAACGTGCAATGGAAATTGGCGCGACATTTCATATCGTATCATTACCGGATTCAGGTACTCGAATTGAAGTAAAAGCACCATTAGATAAGGAGGGACATAATGACAATTAAAGTATTATTTGTAGATGATCATGAAATGGTTAGAATTGGAATTTCGAGTTATCTTTCTACACAACCAGACATTGAAGTAGTAGGTGAAGGGGCGTCAGGTAAAGAGGCAATCTCAAAAGCACATGAACTGAAACCGGATTTAATTTTAATGGATTTAGTGATGACAGATATGGATGGGGTTGAGGCTACGACACAAATTAAAAAAGAGTTACCACGTATCAAAGTGGTGATGCTTACAAGTTACATTGAGGATAAAGAAGTTTATCGCGCTTTAGATGCCGGTGTCGACAGCTATATTTTAAAAACAACAAGTGCAAAAGATATTGCCGAAGCTATTCGTAAAACATTCCAAGGTGAATCTGTTTTTGAAGCAGAAGTATTAGTGAAAATGCGAAATCGTATGCGACAAAGAGCTGAACTTTACGAATTGTTAACGGAACGTGAAATGGAAATTTTATTGCTGATTTCCAAAGGGTATTCGAATCAAGAAATTGCGAGCGCTTCACATATTACGATTAAGACTGTAAAAACTCATGTGAGTAATATTTTAAGTAAATTGGAAGTTCAGGACCGTACTCAGGCTGTGATATATGCCTTTCAACATGGGTTAATAGAATAATTAGAAGCGGTGATAGGTATGGCAAATGTCGTACCTATCACCGCCTCTTTTTAATTTTATATTAATTATTTACAATGTTCATAGCCATTATGAACGAGTTCTAATTCGCCTGTGTGTGGTTCAATTACTAAGCCGTGCACGGGCACTTTACGATCAAATAATGGGTGACCATAAATCATTTGAATATTTTGACGCACGTTTTCATAAACGTCATCAAAACCTTTTAAAAAGTGTGATACGTCAATCCCTGAATGGCGTAAAATGTCAAACACTTGTTGATTCACACCTCGTGATTTCATCGTATCAATAACATCATCAACGTTAAGATTTCCCATTCCACAATCTTTATGACCCATAATAATGATTTCTTCAGCACCTAAGGCATAGATGCCTACAATGAGACTACGCATTGTAGAGCCATAAGGATGAGAAATAGTTGCGCCGGCATTTTTTACTACTTTTAAATCACCGTTATTAAATCCTAAAGCTTTCGTAGATAAGTCTTGTAGTCTTGTATCCATACATGTGAGCAAAACGGCTTTTTTAGAAGGTTGTTTACTTGTTTCATACGCTTCATACTCTTTATTATCTACAAAAGATTTATTAAATTCTAAAATACTATCTAACAAAGTCATTTACGTGCGCCTCCATCAGCAAGTCAAATTTTAAATTATTTCTTTGTTTTTATATGGTGTGAACGACCTTCATTCTTACGTTCTACTGTCTCTGGTGATTCATATTGGTTATGATTTTGATAATCAACTTGGTGTTTTGGGTTCTTGGCGTGATGGTGTGATTCAGATTCATCTCCCATATTGTTATATGCATCAGCTAAATCCTCTTCACCACGTGCATCCATTTCATCATACGTGATTTCCTCAGGTGTCTTACCTTTAGCGACTTTTCTATGATGGAAAATGGCATTGACCTCTGCACCTAAAATCAATATAAAGCCAGTGATGTATAACCATAGCATTAAAACAATGACACCACCGATACTACCATATGTTTTAGAATAATTACCAAAATTTGAAACATAGAAACCAAATGCAAGTGTACCTAAAATCCAAATCACGGTTGCAAATAACGCACCAGGTAATACAGATTTCATTTTAATTTTTACATTAGGTGCCATTGTATACAATAAAGTAAATACAATAAAGATTGCAATAACCGGTAACACTGTACGTAAGACACTAAATACCCATTTTACAGCTTCATCCAATCCTAAAGGTCCGAATAAAAAGTTTCCAATTTGTTGACCAAACGTAAATAACACTAATGTAATCGGCATCGTAATACCAATAAGTAAAGTGAAGAAAACGGCCATTGCTTTTGATACGAAAAAGTTACGGCTATCTTCTACATCATAGGCTACATTAAATGAATTCATTAAAGCAGTCATACCATTCGATGCTGTCCACAATGCAAGAATCAAACCGAATGATAAGATACCGCCATTTGCATTACTCATGACGTCCGTTAGTATATTTGTAATGATGGATGAGGCTTGCGCAGGTGCATTGGACTCAATTTGACTGATAATTGATTTTTGATTGATGTTAAATAATGGTATTAACGATAAGATAAAAATCAGCATAGGGAATAGTGACAACATAAAATAATATGCCAGCTGTGCCGCAAGTCCCGAAGCATCATCTTTACCTATTCGATAAAGTAAATAGGTGAAAAAGTTTGGGCGATCGGTATATTTTGCTGGTTTATTAATACGCGAAACAAAAAAAGTTTGATTGTCTTTTTTAGCTTCTTTAGATTGGAAAGGTTGTGGTTTTACGAAGTTATGTTCTTCATGGATATCTCCTTTCGCATCTCCTTGACGGTCTGGATTTGGTCCATGTTCTTTTTGATTGTTTTCATCATTTTGGAATTTTTGTTTTGCTTTATCAATGATTCCTGAAGAATGTTTTTTGTTATCTGACATAATGTGACTCCCCTATAAAGTAGTATAAAAAAAGCAATCTCAAGGGGGGAGGCATGAATGACAACTCCCCACGAAATTGCTTAGATTGTTTCATATCAAATACTGATATTAGTCCTTATCGGTTGTTTTTACGTTTTTGGAAAGTTTCTTTCGCGTCACGTAAAGAACGTTCTAATTCTGGGTTATTACGACGAATTTCTTCGATTGTATTCTTCCAGTATTTGAATTCATCTGTTAATTGAGATACTTTCGAACCTTTACCAGTCGATTGACCAGATTTAATATTTTGTACTTGTGATTTTACTGATGAACGCGTATTTTTGTCGATAAGTGCAATCGCACCTCCAACAACCGCGCCAATTAATACACCAGGAATTAATTTGTTTTGCATAATAGTGTTACCCCTTCCTAATATCTTCTAAAATATAATCGATTAAGTTGTCACATGATGATTGTATCATGTCAAAGACACCTTCGAAATTATTTGTATAATATGGATCCGGTACATCGGATGCGTCCATATCACTAAAATCAAGCAACTTAAATAATTTACCTTTAAGTTGAGGATTGATTTGTCTTATATTATCCACATTACTTTGATCCATTGCAATAATATAATCGAAATCATCGTTGTCAGTGAATAATTCACTAATCATATTATCAAAAGGAATATGATGTTGCGTCAAAATGTTTTGCGTTCCTTCGTGAGGCGGTTGCCCTAAATTCCAATGGCCTGTTCCTCTAGAGTAAACGTCTATGTCTGTAATGTGTCGTTCTTTGAGACGTTGACGCATAATGGCCTCTGCCATAGGTGAACGACATATGTTACCGAGACATACAAATGCGACTGTTGTCATGTTGTTCCCTCCATGTCTTAGTTTATATGCCCATTTTATCCCTTTTTTAAACAACTCTAAAGTAAATTTGACAAAAATTTTTCAAAAATTGTAGGACTTTGCTAAAATGATAGAAGTGAAAGGATGAAATATATGTCAAAAAATATTGAAACGATGATTATAGATATTAGAGAACAATTAAATTTAGTAAATCCAGGATTAATCGATCCTGAGAATTTTAGTGAAACACATTATGAAGAGATTGAAGAAATTCACGACTTTGTCATGTCTAAAAAAGATTTTACCCCTAGTGAAATGAATGGAATTACAGAAGCCTTAGGTGCATTACGTCAGCCAAAATAGAAAAGGGGAGATAAATTTGAATTTAAATGAAAAATTAAAACGATATGCCAAATTATTAGTTACTGTAGGATTAAACGTTCAAAAAGGACAACCAGTGTTTATCCGTTCGACAGTGGATGCTGTTGAATTCACTCGAATGATTGTTAAAGAGGCATATCTTTTAGGTGCTTCTGATGTACGAGTACAATATGCAGACCCTATATTAACGCGACTTTCCTATGAACATGAAGATGTTACTTTTTTTAACCAAGAAGTTAAAGCTTATGATGTAGATGTTCGCATGGATTATGTTCAGCGCGGTGCATGCTCATTAGCACTCATTACGGAAGATCCTGATTTACTCAATGGTATAGATTCAGAAAAATTAAAAGCAGCTCAAATTCAAAAAAGTAAAGCGTTTAAGCCCTATATGGTGGCGTCACAAAAAAATGAATTTCCATGGCTTGTCGCATGTTATCCATCAAAAGCTTGGGCTAAGCGCGTATATCCAGATTTAGACGCGGATGAAGCATTTGATCGATTTTTAGATGATATCCTTGAAATCGTAAGGGTAGACAGTAATGATCCTGTTGAAAACTGGAAACAACATACCGCTTTATTGAAAGAAAAAGCAGATATGTTAAATGCCAAAGCATTTACTGCCTTACATTATAAATCTAAAGGTACAGACTTAGTGATAGGCTTACCGAAAGGACATATTTGGGAAGATGCGACAAGCTATACACAAAAGGGCCAAGCTTTCGTCGCTAATATTCCAACTGAAGAAGTATTTACTGCTCCAGATGCAATGCATGTCAACGGTTATGTATCTAATACACTTCCTTTAAGTTATAATGGCACGATTATTGACGGTTTTAAATTAACGTTTAAAGAAGGGAAAGTCGTGGATTTTACTGCTGAAAAAGGGGAAGCAGTTTTACAATCATTACTGGATACAGATGAAGGAGCAAAACGTTTAGGGGAAGTGGCGCTTGTCCCGCACGACTCTCCAATTTCTAATAGAAATACAATTTTTTACAATACGTTATTTGACGAAAATGCTTCATGCCATGTCGCTTTAGGATCTGCGTATGCCTTTAATTTAAAAGGTGGTACTGAAATGACAGAAGATGAATTAAAAGCGCACGGTTTAAATAATTCACTGACACATGTTGATTTTATGATTGGAAGTAAAGATTTAGATATTTATGGTGTCACAGAACAAGGTGAAGAAGTTCCAATTTTTAAAAATGGTAATTGGGCTGTGGAATAGAGGAGTGTAAAAATGCAAGTAAATCATAAAGCGATGAAAGATTCTAAAGTGTATAAATCACGTCAAGTGTTTCCTCAAGATACTAATCATTTAGGAACTTTGTTTGGTGGCACGATGATGGCAAATATTGATGAAGTTGCCGCAATATGTGCATGTAAACATGCTAATACGCAAGTTGTAACGGCTTCAACGGATTCCGTTGACTTTATTCGGCCAATTAAAACTGGGGATATCGTGAATTACGTCGCTATGGTGACCTATTCTGGAACATCGTCTATGGAAGTTTGTGTACAGATATTTATAGAAGATGTATATAATAATGAAGAACATTTAGCAGCACTAAGCTTTTTAACTTTTGTCGCACTGGACGAAAACGGCAAACCTACTCAAGTGCCAGAAGTTTATCCAGAATCAGAAACAGAAAAATGGTTCCATGAAACTGCACATACGCGTGTAGCACGACGTAAAGAGCGTCGACATGAAAGTAAAGACACATTGTCATTTTTAGAAAACATTAAAACACAATCATAAAAATTAAAACGCTATAGAAGTGATATTTATTTAGCTTAAAGACATCATTGTCCTTAACTCTAATGGTTTATCACTCTGTAGCGTTTTTTTAGAGTACTGATATATGAATGTTTGCGAAGCGTTAATCAAAAGATTTTAAGTTTACTGAGTACGGTGCATTTCAATTTCTTTCTGATTAAAATCAACATTAGGATAATACATATTTTTAACCAGTACATTTGGACCTAGACAACGATATTTAGGACAATGGCAATTTAATGATTGTGCGAGTGGTGACTTAAGCCATTTGTCAAAAACATCATTTAGTTCATCATATTTAATATTAGAGATTGTACCGGTTTCATCACCAAAATCTGTTACGATCACATTTCCGGTAAATACGTTTACATTTAGTCTACTACGACCATCAGGGTCATTCCGTAGTGAGACATTTGGGGTATTTAATAATCGTTGTCTTAACTGTTGATCTTCATTGTTTTGAATACATGGGAAAATAGGCAATGTGCCAAATAGCATCCAAGTAGCACTATCGCGAAAATCTAATAAATGATGAATGGTTTCTTTAATGTCAGCCAATGATAGTACGTCAAGTTGGCTTGCAAAATCTGAAGGATACATTGGATGAATTTCATGGCGCTCGCATTTCATGTCATGAACAACTTCATGATGTATGCGTTCTAAATATGGTTTTGTACTTTTGTTTAACATCGTTTCTGCAGATACAAACATTCCTTGTTCACTTAGAGTACGTGCATTTGTAATCATTTGCTCATATAATTTTTCTCGCGCTTTTAAAGGTGGTTTTTGCGCCATTGCGCCAAATCCGACTGATGTAAAAGTGTCAATCGTTCCCCAATTATGTGAAATATGCATGACATCAATATACTCTGCAATGTCTAAATAGCGGTCCAAAGGTAAGGTTAAATTTGAGTTCATCTGAACATAAATACCTCTATCATATGCATAACGTAATAAGGGTTTTACGACTTCACGAATAGATTTTTTTGAAAACATCGGTTCGCCCCCCGTAATGGATAGGGTCTTAAGGTGTGGAATTTCATCTAAGCGCTTTGTTATTAATGACATGGGTAGGGGCGTAGGATCCTGCGTTTGAAGTGTGTAGCCTACAGCGCAATGACTACAACGCATATTACATAAATTTGTCGTTGTAAATTCAATATTACTAAGTGTCAGTTGACCATAAGTATCAACATCGCTGTGCGCCTCCCATGGATCATTGTAAAGTGAAATAGGTTGTTTTTTTGTATGAATCATTCTGCAAGACTCCTCTAAAACTAAGTTTGATTTGATATTTTGAGTTGAGGAATATCAAAATCATGTTATGATAGCATTGATAAATGCAATTATAAAGGAGAATTTAAATCTATGGAAGAGCCTCGTACAATGAATCAAGTAAAAGAAAGATTGACACAATTTTTAGAGGATATCGACCAAGTGAATCCGAATGATGTAGATGTTAAAGAAGTAGATGAATGGATATCACTTTTAGATCAACTTGAAATGAAGGTCAATCAATTGCGTAAATAATCTTTGTTTAAATATCACATTTTCGGATATACATTAGATAGACATGAAATGAAGAAAGGTGATAAATATGGCAAAGAAAATCGCAGTTTTACTCGCTGACGAGTTTGAAGATATTGAATTAACAAGCCCACAAGAGGCCATCGAAAAAGCTGGTCACAAAGTTGTGATTATTGGAGACGAAGCTGATAAAGAAGTCGAAGGTAAGCATGGTGAAAAAGCTAAAGTTGAGGTGGGTATTGCTGACGCAAAACCTGAAGATTATGATGGATTATTATTACCAGGCGGCTTTTCACCTGATCATCTACGTGGTGATAAAGAAGGTCGATATGGTAAATTTGCAAAATATTTCTTAACTGAAAATTTACCAACTTTTGCCATCTGCCATGGTCCACAAATCTTAATCGATACAGATGAATTAAACGGCAGAACTTTAACAGCAGTTTTAAACGTACGTAAAGATTTAAGCAATGCAGGTGCTACGGTAAAAGACGAATCTGTTGTTGTAGATCAAAATATCGTAACAAGTCGTATTCCAGATGATTTGGATGATTTTAATAGAGAAATCACAAATTTATTAAATCAATAAGATCAAAACGTTGGTACATTGATTTATTGATGCGCGTTATTGTTAATGTACACGCGTGAACATTAAATCATTTGTATAAGCTCACGTTTTATATCAATAATAAAAGGCCATCAAAGTTCATTTTTACATGAATTTTGATGGCCTTTCGTTTTAATGATCGCCACACTGCTAAGTAATGAATCAATGATACTCTAAGTTTGATTATTTGCCTAGGACTTTATAAAAATCTTTTTATAGCAGTTGAAAGCGATGGCATGTCTTTAAAAACAAATTTGCCTTCTTCAGTTAAACTTCGATAAGCAAATTTCGCATAATTACGAGCTTCTTCAGGAACGATTTGGCCAGGAAGCGGTGCCGCATTGACATCAACATAAACATTTACAATAGTTGGTTTATGTTGTTGCATTGCAGTTTGAACCACAGCATCGATTTCTTTAGGGTCTTTTAAAGTGAATCCGACACCTCCACAGATTTCTGCAAACTTTGCAAAATCCATATCGCTAAAATCAATGCCGTATTCTAACTCTCCGGCGGCTTGTTGTTCATATTTAATAAACGATAATTCTTGATTATTTAAAACGAAAATAACCATCGGTAAACGATATTGCACCGCTGTGGCAAAATCTTGCATGACCATTTCAAATGCGCCATCACCTGTAATAGCAACCACTTGTCTACCAGGAAATGCGATACGAGATGCGATTGCGGTAGGTAATGCACATCCCATCGTTCCGAGCCAACTTGAAATAATAAACTTATTCTCTGGTCCCAAATTTAAATAGCGTGTTGACCAGACCGTTGACGTACCAACATCTGCAGCAATCACAGTATCTTTATGAATCACTTTATTAATGGCATCCATGAGTCTTTCTGGACGTATAGGTTCAGCGTCATTCTGTTTATCTTCTACCATCCATTGATCCCATGTTTCTTTACGTTTAAGCAGCGTATTCAAAAAATCACGGTTTGAGACTGGATTGATGGCGCGTGTTAGTGCTGCCAAACTTTGTTTACTATCACCGATGATGGGTGCATCGATATTAAAACGATGACCGATAATGTGTTGATCGGTATCAATTTGAATGGCTGGAATATTTTTGTGTGGTAGATAATCTATATAAGGATAATTTGTACCAACTAAAATAAGTAAATCGGCATTTTGCATCGCATAATATGCAGGTTTCGTACCTATTTTGCCAATATTTCCTAGAAGATATGGATGATCATAAGGGACAACAGTTTTTGCTGGCAAGGTAACCATCGTAGGAATTTGAGCTTTTTTGATAAATGCTTGTACTTCTTTTTTAGCATGTTGTGCACCTAAACCGACTAACATCACAGGTTTCTGACTTTCATTTATTAAACGTGCAGCTTTTTGTATATCTGATAAGTCGGGACTTGGAAGATGGGGCTCAAATGGCGTAATTTGATCTGGAATTGAAATCTCAATTTTTTTATTTAAAATATTGTTCGGTAGTGTTAAAACAGCGACGCCCTTTTTGGCGTAAGCAGTACGTATGGCTTCATCAACGATATCAAAAATCCGAGCAGCGTCATTTTCCTTTAATTGATAATTGTAGACTGCAACATCTTCAAAAAGGTGGGGTAAATCTACTTCTTGAAAGGCTTTTGTACCCAACATATCACTATTTGCTTGACCTGCTAAAATCAATTGTGGGACATTATCCATCTTTGCATCATACATACCATTTAAAAGATGGATTGCCCCAGGTCCACCTATACTTAAAGCGACACCAATTTTACCTGTTAACTTTGTGTACGCTGCAGCAGATAAACTTGCGACTTCCTCATGTCGCACGTGTATAAACTTAATACGTGCTTCTACCGATTTTAATCCATCAACAACAGCATCAATAGAATCTCCTGGAATGCCATAAACATGGTCAATGTTCCAAGCTTCTAAAGCTTTAATTAAAGCAGCATTAGCTTTCATCTTATCCATTTCACTCTTTCCTTTCTTAAATAAGTGTTCTCAACGTTATACCCAATATAAGCGTGTTCATGCACTCATGCTATGGACTGATTTTGTTGCAAACATATAGATTAATTTCAGATGTCTTGATACACTCTCATTAAGAGATTTTATAATGAGAAAGTAGGGTCATATTTATGAAGCGTACTGACCGTATTAAAACTAAAAATGCAAAACCTCCATCGAATGAACCATATTACAATACGTATTATCAACCAGTAGGACAACCCCCACGTAAACAACGTCCTAGAAAAATTTTTCGTTCGATGCTTTTAATTGCATGTCTCCTTATTTTACTATTTATTGGTGGCATGTATTTATTATCACAACGCGCGGATGTATCAGATTTATCAAATATCGAAAAGAAATCTACATATGTAGATGCCTCAAATATGCCGAACTATACAAAAGGTGCTTTTATTGCTTTAGAGGATAGACGTTTTTATAACCATAATGGTGTAGATTATAGAGGGAGTATACGTGCCATCTTCGCTTCTTTGAAAGATCGAGATCGACTACAAGGTGGGAGCACCATCACACAACAACTTGTTAAAAACTATTATTATGATAATCAGCAAACTATTACACGTAAATTAAAAGAAATGTTTGTAGCAAAACGTGTAGAGCGAGAATATGAAAAAGACAAAATTTTAAGTTATTACATGAATAACATTTATTTTGGCGATAATAACTATACAATTGAAGCAGCTGCAAACTATTATTTTGGTACCACAGTGAATACAAATCAATCATCGTTACCGCAAATAAGTGTCTTACAAAGTGCAATGTTAGCGAGTAAAATCAATGCACCATCAGTATATGATGTGCATCAAATGTCGCCGTCATTTATAAATCGTACAAAAATGACACTTGAAAAAATGAAACAGGAAAATTATATTACTGAAGCACAATATACCGAAGCGTTGCAACAACTTGGTGGGTAAGGATTTCTGTGGCATAATGTAATATATGAGGGAACTGGGAGAAGTCTAAAAAGACCTTCCAGTTTTTTATATCTCAGAGAGGTGAAATAATGAGGAAAATCACTAAAATTGAAATTCAAAAAAATAATGCATCACGTTTTAATATTTATATTGATGATCATTTTGAACTCGGCGTTTCTGAAGATACATTAGTCAAATTAAATCTAAAAAAAGGTGACAACATATCCACTCAGGACCTTGACCACATAAAACAACATGAATTTCAACAACAAGCGATTCAACAAGCATTACATCATCTTTCTTATCGGAAGCGTTCAGCTAAAGAAATCGCGAAACATCTAAAAAAGCAAGATTTTCCTGAAGCGGTTATCGAGAAAGCCATAGCTTTTTGTAGAGCACAGCGTTTAATTGATCACGAAGATTATGTTGAAAGTTTAAAGAATACGTTATTACAAACTACGGATAAGGGCCCTGAAATTTTTAAACAAAAATTGATAGAAGCTGGAATAGAGGAGACACTTATTCAAAAAGGTGTCGAACAATATGAAGCAGAGCAGTCTAAAGAGTCTATTATTAAATTGGCCAATAAAATTAAATCACGAAAAAAAGGACCTCCAAAAAAAGTACAACAACAAGTTCACCAATCTTTAATTCAAAAAGGTTATACATTTGATACAATACGTGACGTGTTAGCAGCATTAGATTTTTCAGAAGATCACGAGATAATTGATGAATTATTGCAACGTGATTTGGAGAAAGTCTATAATAAATATGTAAAAAAATATGAAGGATATCAACTAAGGATGAAGACGACAGAAGCTTTGGTACGAAAAGGCTACTCATACGATGATATATCAAGAAAATTAGAAGAAAGTGGTATTATAGATGAATCGTAAACGTTTAAGTGAAATGGAAAGACATGAAATCTATCAAGAAATTCAAAAGTATAAAGAAAAAATGCGTAAAGCTGAAATGAATGGCATTATGAATGAATATGATGTTTATGCAAACAAAATTGTCATTGCCGAAAGTTATCTTGTAGATGCTTCTCACATTAAGCTGGGTATGCGCTATACTTTAAAAGATGAAGCGGATGCAACTTTTACAGTCGAAAGGTTAAAAGGTGTATTTGCTTGGGGGTATCGAAATGACTCTAGTCATGAAGAAGGTATACCTCTATCATTATTACAATTATAAAGGGGTTTAAGTGAATGGGGAGTGCAATTGTCCTTAAGATCATTAATGTTACACATTTTTATCGAAATCAAAAAAAACAAAATATCTTAAAACCTTTTAGTTATCAGCCCGAAGACATTGAATTGAATAATATTACATTACATATATATCAAGGTGAATCGTTGGGTATTATTGGTGAAGCGGATTCCTCTAAATCACTCGTAGGGGAAATTTTAGCAGGTACGGTTAAACCTGATAAAGGGCGCATGGTGCGAACTGCGACATTATTTTATGCAAATATGAACCAAAAAACTGTAGAAACAATGTCGGTGCGTGATTATGTTCAAGATGTTATACAACTATATGAATATGAAGTCACAGCGCATAAAGTTGAGCAAATTATAAAATATGCCCATTTAGCTAGTAAGGAAAACGATGCGATACAAAATTTAGCTGACGAGGAATATGCCCAGTTATTATTTAGTATGGCACGTGCATCTAAAGCAGAAATCATTATATTAAGTCATATTTTGACATATTTAGATGAGGACTTTATGACGAAAGCATCCTCAATGGCACGTGAATATATTGATGAGGGGTTAACTTGGGTCACGATTGACAATGATATTACTAAGATCCAAGCAGTGAGTAACTACATTGCTTGGATATCACATGGTCAACTACGTCAAGAAGGGCCAGTCAAACAGGTTGTCGGAGCATTTTTAACGCATGAAAAAGACCGTTCGTCAATTAAATCTGAGGAAGCGTTAGCATATTTTGATGACGACTGGAAACGTAATCGTTCGAGAATGCCTGAACTTACGTATAATTTTAAAAGAATTGAAAGATATCATCATTCAGAGCCACCAGCATTTTTAGCACGTGTATGGATATGGTTAGCTATATTTTTTATGGGCATCGTACTAGGAAGTTTATTCATATTTACCAATTTTGGACAGTTAGAGTCTCAAAAAGTCACAACTGAAGATACAATTGCAAAAAATAATGAAGATCCATTTATTGAAAAGCTTGCTTATGGCATAGTAGATGCTAAAAATGTTCAAATTTCTGGTAAGTCTGGGCAGAAGGATTTGAAATTACCTAGATATGCTATTGCAACGATTACAGGTGAAAATAAAACGTCTTACCGAATTGAAAATAATGGAGAAATTTATACTGCATCTAAATCACAATTTAAGTATATTAACCCGGCTGCACTTTATCGGCATGTAGAGCGTGATGACATTGCACCGTATATGAAATCTAATTATATTAACT
>NZ_PPQF01000038.1 GCF_002901865.1 Staphylococcus agnetis | reverse complement strand
AATCACGCTTTGACAATCCTCTCTTGATGTTATTAAAAATTAAAATCCCTTTAAATGTTATTATAATATAAACACTTAAAGGGATTTCTATATAATTTTTAAAATTGATGGACATAGCCACTTTTAATAGTTTGTTTCACATGCATGTGTTCATCGAGAATCACAATATCGGCAAGTTTACCTTCTTTAATACTACCTTTTTTATCATCAATACCTAACACTTTAGCTTGATTAAAACTTGTACATCTCCAAAGTGTTTCTAATGAGTCTTCAGTAAACGCTATTAAATTTCTTAATCCTTCGTTCATTTTTAAAATACTACCTGCTAATGAACCTGTTTTTAAATGTGCTTCATTGTCTTTCACGATGACATCTTGTCCACCAAGGTCGTAACAGCCGTCTGGCATGCCTTTCGCACGCATCGCATCAGTAATTAAGTATAGATGATCTGCCCCTTTTTGTTTATAGGCAATCTTTACTGACGCTGGGTGTGAATGTACGCCATCAACAATGATTTCATAATTTATATTCGGGTTTAACCATGCTGCGCCGAACATTCCAGGATCACGATGGACAAAAGGTGTTCCGGCATTATAAAGATGTGTGACATGTTTAACCCCTATTTCAGAAGCATGGTTGGCTTGATCAAACGTGACCTCTGAATGCCCCATTGAAAAAATAACGTCATTTTTCATGGCTTTAATTGTTTTTTCAGCCCCTTCAACTTCAGGTGCAATGGTCACGATTTTAATTTGACTCTGGGCTACATTTTGTAAATGTTGTAATTGATCTGGCGTGGGTCTCTGAATAAATTTAGGGTTTTGTGCGCCTATTTTATGTTCAGAAATGAAGGGGCCTTCTAAATGGACACCGATAATGTCAGCCGCTTCTGTCCCTTTTTGGTCATGTTGCACTTTGACAATATTTTTTAGCGCACGCTCGATTGCCTGAGTCGACTGCGTCATTGTTGTGGCAAGAAAGGAGGTCGTTCCCTCTGATAACAACTGAGAGGCTAAGTGTTGCAGTCCTGTATAGGAAGCATCCATCGCATCTTCACCATATCCTCCATGAATGTGTATGTCTATAAATCCAGGGAGTATATGTTGCCCCTCTGCGTCAATGGTTTCTAAGTCACCTGTATAAGGACCTTCTTTAATTTCTTTAATCGTGTCATTTTCAATAATGAGATATCCTTTAGGAATCCGACCTGTTTCCGTGTATATTGAGCCATTCACGATTGCATAAGACATAGTATACCTTCTTTTCATAAATATTTTCTTTATTCATCCTCATCGTCAGAAGTTAATAGATCATTAATGTGAATTATCCCATCTTTTGCTTTTTGTGTATAATCTTCTTCTTGGCCAATCATTTGTGCATTAATATAACTAATAATCATAGGTAAATTCATACCCGTGTAGAGTTGATAATTTTCTCCTTGCATAATCATCTTTGATACCGTATTCGCAGGTGTACCTCCTTGTAAATCTGCGAAGATTACAATCTCATCTTCCTCATGAACAAGGGCTTTAAAATGACTTTCAAAATCTTCTTGACCTTGTTCAGGTGTCAAGGCTACCGTATATATATTTTCTTGAGGACCGAGTATCATTTCAACACTGTCTTTTATGCCTTCGCAAAATGAGCCATGGCTGACTAAAATCAATTTTTCCATAATCTACCCATCCTTTTAAATATTAGTAATAACGCCTAATGCAGATAAAATAATAGAAACAATAATCACGATAAATATGGCTTTAGTAGAGTTCATATTTTTTCGACCTAACAACCAATAAATTGCAAAAACAATAATAAGCGGTAATAAACGTGGTAATATCATATCCGCATTATTTTGAATATTAATCGTTAAATCACCAATTTTAGGTGCCCATGCAAATTTAACACGTATCATTGTGGCTACTAATGCGCCTACCATAAATACACCTAATAACGTTGCCGCATTAGTTAATGCTTCAAGTCGATGTTGCATGGTTGTAACTAACGAAATCCCTTCCTTATAGGCAAACTTCAATTGTTTCCATCTGAAGACAATAATCGCTAAAGTGGCCACAAACCATAATAATGCACCAAATGGATTGCCATCTTGGGCCATATTTGCAGCGATTGCCCCAAAAATTGTAGGAATTAAAGAGGCAAAAATGGCATCACCGACTGCAGCAAATGGTCCCATAAGCCCTACCTTTATCCCCTTGATAGATTCTTTAGCTGCAAATTGCTCTTTTTCTTCAATTGCGATATCAATACCTGTAATAATGGTATTGAAGAAGTTACTAGTGTTGAAAAATTGCGTATGCGTTTGCATCATTTCTTTAAGTTCTGGTGTATCATCGCCATATATTTTACGTAACTGAGGTAAAATTGTGTACAAATAACCTGAACCTTGCATACGTTCATAGTTCCAGCCCAACTGATAGAAAAATAAACTTCTAATATTGATTTGTCTAAAGTCTTTATCAGTGAGTTGGTATGGTGTTTTCGGTGGTGTGCCTGTTAGCTTTTCAGTGTTTTTCATGTTCTCAGTATCAGCAGTTTCAGATATATTGATTTTATTTTGATCATAATTCGTCATCATCAATCTCTCCTCCACCATCAATATTTTGATTATTTTGATTATTTTGGCTATTAGAAGTTGTTGAAACTGCTGTTGGTGTAGATGAGCGCTTATATTCTAAGGCAGCAAAAGCAAAGCCAATTGCAGCAATAGCAAGCATAGGTAACGAAGAGAAAGTCATATCAAACTTTTTATCTAATCCTGACAAGGCTGTACCTATTCCTGACAATCCATCAAATACTGTAACCATAATAGCTGTAATAATAAAACTTAAAATAAAATATGGATAATGCTTCTTTAATGGTAAATAACGCAATAATATTGCAAAACCAACTGCTGGTAATAGCGCTCCTGCTACAGTTAAACCATCCCCAAGCCATTTTAAGTCTCCATTTAAATAATTCACGATGTTTTTCACTACCCCACCACCGAACACAAGTGCTAAACATACAGGTATCGCACGAGATAATGCCCATGGAATTGCGCCGTATAAGAAGTTACGTTCAATACCTTTGTAATCCATTTGCTCAATTTTCGCATCAATACGATGAGCAAAAAATGTATTGGTAAATCGTGCAAGGATATCCGTTTGAATCATTAAACTGGCTACAGGAACCGCTAATGTAGCAAGTGCTTGTTGTGGGTTCATACCTAGCGCTACAGAAAATGCTACAGCTAAAACTGTTCCAGAGTTTGCATCAATACGAGACGCACCCCCAAAAGTACCAACACCAAGTATAGTTAACTGCATCCCACCACCAATGATTAGGCCAGTAGTTATGTCACCCATGATTAAACCTGATACAATTCCTGCAAACACAGGATGACCAAAAATGTTAAATTGTAAATCATCAAGAATCTGATAACCAGCATAAATTGTTAATAATAGTATCTGCCACCACATAATTTCCATAGCAAACACCCCCTATTTACTCTTTAATTAATGTCATAAAATCTACAGCTTTGTCGTTTGGTACCATTTGAGAAATAATTTTTACACCTTCATCTTTTAATTTTTGAAAGTTTTCAATATCTTCTTCCATTACGTTGATTGAATTTGTGATTGAGCGTGTTTCATTTGTTTGGGACATGTTGCCGACATTGAGTTCCTCTATTTTCACACCGTGACGCACAAGTTCAACAAATCGATCTGGGCGTTTCGCAATAATCATCACACGTTGTGAATCGTATTTACCATTTTTAATATTTTGAGCCGCTTTTTCTATAGGTAACACACTTAATTTAATCCCAGCGGGTGTCGCTAATTTAAGCGCCTGTTTATCAATATCACTTTGTGCGACTTCATTATCAATGACCATAAAACGACTAATATTTAATTTAGTTGCCCATAAGTTTGCGACTTGTCCATGAATCAGTCTTCCGTCAATTCTATTTGCAATAATTGCCATAATACATCTCTCCTTTTTTAATTTGAAAACTGTGCTTTTTTCAATAAATTTATAGATTCACTAAATTTTCCTTCTGTATCAAAAATGACAATCTCGTTTTTTCCATCTTTTAATAAAGCTTTTGAAATATATAAAGACTGTGTCTGCCCTATATTCCAATAACGACCAATGTTAAATCCATTTACCAATACGATTCCTTTTCCAAATTGATTCATATCGATATGTGTATTTTCGGGATGCTCAACATCAAACACATACTTATAAAAAGCAGGATGATTGGCATGCCATGTATTTTCAAAATGTTCTTCCTTAAGTAACTCAAAATGAATATCATAGTGTTCCCAGTTCTGAACAAAATGTAAATCTTGCATTAAACCTTGGCCTAGACCTTTGCGTTGCGTCGCTGCAAGCAATTTGTAGCCATAATTCACACGTCCCATATTTTCAACTAAAATATCTATCGTTACATTATCTTCCAATGCGACTTCAAACTGATCTCCAATCTCCTCTTGGTATGCCTGATATTCCAGTTGTTGATTCACGTAAAAATGGACACGGTCTCTAGCATCAACGATACGGAACTTTTCTTTATCTGTTTCTTTTTTAATAGTGGTTCTATACAACATATATCCATATCCTGTGCCCGCTTCTTCCATCGTTTGCGGATAAAAATGGAGTGTTTTATGGGAAATGTCCTCTAAAATTTCAAATAAACTTACCTTACCAGCTAATTGAATATTTTTAACTTCCATGAACGTTTTGATTTTCGGCTCAAATTGTTCAATAGACGGTAGCGATTTTTTCAGCATTTTTTGTAAGGCAAAATATTTATCATTCGGGTTACCTGCCTCATCTAAAGGCGCATCATAATCGTATGAGGTCACTTGAGGTAAATCTTTCGTTCCACGTGCTGAACATCCGTTCCAAAAACCAAAATTGGTGCCTCCATGAAACATATACAAATTTACTGAACCCATTTCAATGGCCGTTTGCACTTCATTTGCCAAATCTTGACCATCTCGTTTAATAATGTCTTCTCCCCAGCGATTGAACCAACCGTCCCAAAATTCCATACACATTAACGGCCATGTTTTGCCATATTCTTGATGAAAGGCTTTCAAATTTTCAAAATTTTGTTGGGTACGAGAGCCAAAATTACCAGTGGGTAAAACATTATCTTTAATCATGCTTCCAGCACGTAAACATTGCGCCCATGCCCCATCTGACGTCACAAAAGGCACCACAACGCCTTCATTTATCATCATGTCTTGAATGGCACGTAAATATTCTGCATCTTCACCAAATGAACCATATTCATTTTCAATTTGCATCATGATAATCGGACCACCGTTGTCGATTTGTAAGGGCGTTAAAATTTTAAATAACTCATGAAAGTATTTTTCGACTTTCTCTAAAAATTTAGGATCACGTGAGCGAATTCTCATATTTCTATCATTCAATAGCCACGCGGGTAAACCTCCAAATTCCCATTCTGCACAGATGAAAGGGGACGGCCTTACAATGGCATATAAACCTAAATCATGTGCCGTTTTTAAGAAAAGTCCTACATCTTTATGACCCGTAAAATCAAATTCTCCTTCAATCATCTCGTGAAAATTCCAAGGGACATACGTTTCAACTGTGTTAAATCCGAGTGCCTTTAAATTATATAGAGAATGATACCAGTCCTCTTTAGGGATTCTAAAATAATGAATTGTTCCAGATAATATTTTGAAAGGCATATCGTCCAAAAAAAAGTCCTTTTCAATTTTAAATCGACTCATGGCATGACCTCCTGTTCTATTAACGAATAGGTGTTGCCGTGCTCTGATTCACTTGATTAAGGGCAGTAAGATTTTTTAGTCCCTCATTCTTTAACCACTCCTGTGCCGCTTGTTCTCCATCGTTCATTAACACCTCTGTGGCACCTTTCCAAGTTGCACGCCCACATAGTACACCATTAAAACGAGCGCCATGTTCAGATGCAAATACAAGTGAATCATTGAATAGCTGTGCAGTCACCCCAGCGCTCAAATAAATATAAGGCAGGTCGGTCGCTTCACTTTGCGCTTTAAAGGCTTGAGCCGCTTCCTCTTGTGTCATTATGACTTTTGAACCAAACCCTTCAACATAGTTCATATTTACAGGTATTTCGACTTTTAATGTATCCACCCCAAAGCGTGGCTCACTAAACAATTCCATCGCTTGGTTGACTTTGTGCGGTTTTACTTTAGCAAATGCTTCACCTTTTTCATCGCCTATTGTGTCGTCATATGTTAAAATCTCTAACAAAAATGGCACGTTTTCTGCTTGACACTCTGAACCCACGCGCTCGATCATCGCTTGTTTCTTTTGGTTAATTTCCTCTGATTCATCCACATCGTAATAAAGTAAAAACTTGATGGCATCGGCACCCATTTGTACTAAACGTCTTACACTTTGATTTTCAATGAGTCGTGGTAAGCGACCAGGTTGTTCTTTGAGGTATCCTGTTTGTTCATAAGCTAAAATCAAGCCAGAATGCGCATCATTTTCTTTTATCGCCTCTGTCCCAAACTCTGGATCCACTAGAAAGCTTGAGCCTTCTGGAGTCAATGTTTCAGCGACAAGCTTTTTAAACAACGTCAAATTCTCAGGGGTTCCCTTATCACCTAAAAGCTTCATTAATGCTCCGCGTTGATCTACTGCGATCGCTGCATAAATTCCGTTTTTATCTACTAATTTACTTAAATCTTTTGTTCTCAATTACAACCGCTCCCTTCTACCTCGTTTTTATTATCAACTTTTATCAATTAAATATTATAAGTAAGGTTTACTGATGGGTTAAAAGTGTGGGTTTAGTTCGTTGTTTCCAAGGGATAGATTGTGACACCTTTAACAACACGATTAATAAATCCATCCGGACTCGGATTATCTGGATTTAAACCTAAAGCTACAGATTTCTTCGCAGCAAGTAGTTGGCCAAATATTAAGTAAAGTAATGCTAATTCAAAATCATAGAGACTTGATGACTGCGGTACCGTTAGTGTATGAGGTCGTTGTTCATATTGAGCATCAAGCACTACGATTTGATATTTATCTTTTACTTGGTCTACCTCTTCTATGAGGTCTACTTCATATTGACGTATATAGTTATTATTACTGCGTAACATAATAAATATGGCATCCTCGCTTAAACCGGCTTTAGGGCCATGTCTAAAACCAAGGGTTGTTTCTCGAGCTATCTCAATTTGACCCGATGTCAGTTCATTTAACTTCAAACTCACTTCTTTAGTTAATTCTCCAATTAATCCTGTTCCGACATAAAAGACCTTCGAATAGTCTAATTGACTAACTGCTTCCGCTTGTTTTTCAATCCAATCAAAATTATCATGCGCGATGTCGAAAAATGAGTCGTGGTAAGTTCCGCCAAATAGGACATAAACCGCAAATAACATTGTTGAGAAACTAGACGTCATCGCTAATGATTTATCATTCGTTTCATCAGGAAGGACTATTTTAAAAACATGATCATTTTCTTCAGAGGCCCCTAAAAATCCTTCTTTATTGTTTGTGATATACAAGTGATACGCATGCTTTGTCAGTTGATTCGCAATTTCAACGGTCCCTTTTGTCTCTGGGCTATTACCCGAACGTGCAAATGAGACAATTAAATAAGCTGTATCCTCCTGTATATATACCTCTGGATTTGTCACAAAATGAGTCGTTGGAACAGACTCAAATTCAAATGATTTTAAAATACTTGTTTGACAGGCCATGCGTGCGACATCACCTACATAAGCACTAGAACCGGCACCTGTAAACAAAACTTTTAACTTTTTCTCTTGATTTACTTCTTCGATATGTTTAATAAATGCTTTAAAGCTTTCAATTTTTTGAGCAACGATATCGGCTGTACATCGCCACATCTCAGGTTGGTGCTTTATTTCTTTATAAGTATCTGTTTGAATTAACACAACAATAACCTCCTTGTTGTTTTTACCTTTACATCAATTTGACTGTATATTTATATTTATTGCTTCCGGTAATACTTTGGGTATATTCGATAATCGCATTATCGACATAACTAAAACGTTCAATATACATAGAACTGTCATCCTCTTTACCATTTAGCAGAACTGCATGTTTCTTACTAAGTTTTCTTGCTACTAAGTTTTCATATGCATTAGTAATTTGAATATTGTAATGCTGATTCAACGTTTCATAAAGTGAGACGCTATTAAAATCAAACCTATCTAATCCATCACAAAGATATACAGGTAAATAACTCACTTCATAAATAAGTGGCGTATCATTTGATAAACGTAGTCTTTTTAACTCATATACACGATCCCCATCTTTGAGTCCCATTTTTTCTTGAAGAAATGGTGACGTAGAGATAACTTGAATGCTTAACATTTTAGTACTCGCTTTATCACCATTCTTTTCAATTTCATCCTTAAAACTATATAATTCATTTAAAAATTGTGTATATTGATTACCTAGTACAAATGAACCTTTACCATGTTCTCTTTTGATAAATTGTTCTTTCTCTAAAAGTTCTAAAGCCTCTCTAACTGTAATACGACTAACCTCAAAGTCTTTGCAAAGTTTTCTTTCAGAAGGTAGCTTATCCCCTTCTGCATAAGTTCCTGACTCGATTCCTTCCCGAATAGATTCATATACTTTAAAGTACAACGCTGTATTTTTTTTATTCACTCGAGCACCTCCAACTGGTTATAACCACTTATAGTATAACTTCTCTTTTTTCTGATGTAAAGGCTTACATATGTTGTAATTTTAAATTTATTTTCCAACTTAATTTATACAAACAAAAAAATCTGAATTTTTAAAATTTTCGTAAATGGAATTTATGTTTTGACTAATTAACATATAGATCACTGCTCCAATAAATCTAATGAATTAGAGAAAATATCAAATTTTCACACCTCTAAATGAGCTTTGTTATAC
>NZ_PPQF01000037.1 GCF_002901865.1 Staphylococcus agnetis | reverse complement strand
TAGATAGTAGCCAACGGCTACAGTAATGACATCTTTGTCAAATTGCTTATATCTGAAATAATTCATACTCTGCACCTCATCTTTGTTGACTATTATACTATATTTCTAACTTTGCAACAGAACCTTCATTATTATACGCGAGGGCTTTATTTTTTTTGAAATAATATATAAAAAGAATCGATTAAGTAAAAATGTTTTTACCTAATCGATTCTTTTTTGGCTAGGAATTATGTCCCAGCCCCGTATGCAAATAAGTGTTGAGTAATTTGAGATTAAAAAAATAGGTAGCCATGCAGAGTGAAATGATATTTCCTAAAGTGAATCAAATCCATCCAATATGCTAGGAGTGCGTATAAAAGTAATATAATTAACACATGTAGGCTTATCGGAAGGACATATGCTTTAAAAGGTGCAGATGGTATAATAATGAAGTCGCCTATCTCTCAGGCGTCAAATTTAGACGCAGAGAGGAGGTGCATATCAGATGGTCGAAGCTCTTGTTCACATCACGACCACAGTCATCAGTGGTTGTATTGTTGCGTTATTTACGCATTGGCTACGTACACGTAACAATAAGAAAAAATAGGCGATATTAGCCAACACCTAAAAATCCCCTCACTATTGCGAGTAGTGAGGGGATTGGTGCATATAATGCACGAAGCTCTTGTTATCTAAATTATAACACTAGTTAATGAAGAAATGCAAAACATGTATTCAGACTACTCGCACTAAAGTAAACTTCTAAATTCTTCATATTGTTTGATATAAAGAGGATCGTTTTTCAAAGAATTTTCGAAATAAATTTCTTTTAACTTTAGTATTTCTAATAATTACTCATTATTTTTAACTAATTCATAGTTACTATGGTTCTGTTGCAAAGTTGACTTTATAGTATAATTTTAACAAAAAGGAGTCTTCTGTATGAACTATTTCAGATATAAACAATTCGATAAAGATGTCATCACTGTAGCCGTTGGCTATTACCTAAGATACGCATTGAGTTATCGTGATATATCTGAAATATTAAGAGAACGTGGTGTCAATGTTCATCATTCAACAGTCTATCGTTGGGTTCAAGAATATGCACCGATTTTGTATCAGATTTGGAAGAAAAAGCATAAAAAAGCTTATTATAAATGACGTGTCGATGAGACATATATCAAAATTAAGGGCAAATGGTGCTATTTATATCGTGCGATTGATGCAGACGGCCATACATTAGATATTTGGTTACGTAAGCAACGAGATAATCATGCGGCATATGCGTTTATTAAGCGTCTTATCAA
This sequence comes from Staphylococcus agnetis, assembly GCF_002901865.1. Taxonomy (GTDB): domain Bacteria; phylum Bacillota; class Bacilli; order Staphylococcales; family Staphylococcaceae; genus Staphylococcus; species Staphylococcus agnetis. The sequence goes on along the minus strand of NZ_PPQF01000037.1, from coordinate 3,282 downwards.
GCAATTCGGCAAACCCAAAATGATAATTACAGATCAAGCGCCTTCAACGAAGGTCGCAATGTCTAAACTAATCAAAGATTTTCAATTTAGCCCGAACTGTCATTGTACCTCTAAATATTTAAATAACTTCATTGAACAAGATTATCGTCATATCAAAGTAAGGAAAATAAGTTATCAAAGTATCAATACGGCAAAGAATACGATCAAAGGCATTGAATGTATTTATGGCTTATATAAAAAGAACCGCAGATCTCTTCAGATCTACGGGTTTTCGCCATGCCGTGAAATTAGCATCATGCTAGCGAGTTAATACGAAGTATTATTTTAAACATGAATCTAGAGGTCTATTTTTTAACTTTGCAACAGAACCTTTCTTTGTATCTTTGCAATACAACCCTATTATTGACAAAATTGTGAAATTAAGTTAACATAATAAAAAAATAAATAATTTTTAATATTTTGTTCATTTTTAGAGTTGCGCCAAAAACTTTATTTTTTTATAGTGATTTGGAAGCGCTTTCTCATCTAATACAAAGAGGAGGTCCATTATGGAACAATTTAAAGCGATTATCAGTAAGTTTTTTGGTTTCATCCCTAGATTATTAATCAACATCTTCATCTAATCTTAAGCGTAGTACTTATCACATTAGGGGGCATTCGATGATGAAAATTAAAAAGAGGCATTTTAAACATTTTAGTGTTATCGCTTCAACACTTTTAATCACGGAATCATTACTTGTAGGAGCAAGTACAGCACAAGCGGCAGAACAACAACCTGCTCAGGAACCTAATCTCGCATTACATAATCAAAATCAACAGAACACACCGACGTTAAACAAAGATTCTGCTAAAAATCATGATCCTATCATTTTAGTCCATGGCTTTAACGGCTTTACAGATGACATTAACCCGGCGATGCTTTCTCACTATTGGGGTGGCGATAAAATGAATATTCGCCAAGATTTGGAAGAAAACGGTTATGAATCTTATGAAGCAAGTATCAGTGCTTTTGGAAGCAACTATGATCGTGCCGTTGAACTTTATTATTACCTCAAAGGCGGACGTGTGGATTACGGTGCAGCCCATGCAGCTAAATACGGGCACGAACGTTATGGTAAAACATACGAAGGGGTTTATAAGGATTGGCAACCTGGTAAAAAAGTACATCTCGTTGGTCACAGTATGGGGGGTCAAACCATTCGTCAATTAGAAGAATTACTTAGAAATGGTAGCCCTGAAGAAGTCGCTTATCAAAAAGAACACGGGGGCGACATTTCTCCATTATTTAAAGGCGGCCATGATAATATGGTATCCTCTATCACAACCCTAGGCACACCACATAACGGAACACACGCTTCTGACTTAGCCGGCAATGAACCGATTGTGCGTCAGCTTGTTTTCGATATCGGTAAACAATTTGGTAATAAAGATTCAAGAGTTGACTTTGGCCTTGCGCATTGGGGCTTAAAACAACAACCGAATGAATCTTATGCAGACTATGTAAAACGGGTGCAAAACTCTAAATTATGGAAATCAAAAGACAATGGATTTAACGACTTAACACGTGATGGGGCGACAGATTTAAATCGTAAAACAACAGTCAATCCGAATATCGTTTATAAAACATATACAGGTGAAGCGACTCATGCTTCAATTGGCGGTAAACAAAAAGCAGATTACAATCTGTTCTTCCCGTTCACAGCGACTGCTAATTTAATTGGTAAAGCGACTGAAAAAGAATGGCGTGAAAATGACGGTCTCGTTTCCGTGATTTCTTCACAACATCCATTTAATGAAGCGTTCACACCAGCCACAGATAAAAACCAAAAAGGTGTATGGCAAGTGACATCTACAAGACATGATTGGGATCACGTGGACTTTGTTGGTCAAGACAGTACAGATACAAAACGTACACGCGCAGAATTACAACAGTTCTGGCATCAATTGGCGGATGATTTAGTTCAAAGCGAATTCTTAACTTCATCTAAATAAAATTCAAAAGATTGGAGGCGAAACCCATGACAGCAGACGTTTTTCAACTCATCGTATCATTTTTCCGCGTAATCAAAAACGTATTCTTTAATTAATTCTATACAAAATTATTAAAAGTTTAATATTGCAAACTTTTTGATATTATAAACAAAACAAATTAATGTTATTCATATTTCAAATAAAAACCAGTACAAATATCGGTTTTATACTTTTAACGGTTGGTGATTTGTCCACTAGCCGTTATTTTTGTGTTAAATAAAAATAGCACAAATATCTCTATAATTGTAAGTTCCTAAACAAATTTAGGAGAAATATTAGTACTTATATTTAGTGACATATCGGAAATAATCAGAATGAAAGTAAAAATTTAAAAATCATATAATGATTAGAAAGGTCTATTCATTATTTTACAAAAGTATTTTACTGTATCCATCTAGAATTTGTCAGGCTGTGACATTAAGAATGGGCATCACACAACAGTTATCAAGAATGGATACTCGCAAAGTACAAGAGCTTAAATGACATTCGCTCTTGAAAGGATATTTTATCTTACTTTGAAAATAACGATTCTATCGTAGGGAATATAGCCAAACTTCTACAGCTATAACACTGTACGTAGGATATCGATGTATATTTCTAATGATGTAAAGCTAATTGTTATTAGAAAGCGTGCAAGTAGCATTTCTTAGAAACATATCAATAAAAATAATTTTATTGATATACCTTCTCCTCATTAACTTATATTAAATCATTATTTATAATTAATATAGTATTTTACATTTATTTTATAACATTTATTTTTATATTATATTAACTAGTTAATAATCTAAAGGTATTTAGTAACAAATATATGTCCAAATACAATAAATTAAAATGAAATTTGAAGTTATTATTAAAGTTTTCAATTGTCTTATATAGCCTACATTATAACTAGTTCAGATTTTTTAATTCTTGTTAATTTTTGATGAAGAACTCAAGTTAACTTATGAAGCCAGATGCCACATTTTAGAGTCTTTAAAATTTAATAATAAAAACTACAGTACGTACTATAATATTCTAATAACTTAAGTGTTTCAATAGTATCAATATATACACAGAAATATCTAATTTCAGCAATATAACTTCATTGTTTAAAAGAACCATAAGCCTATTATTTTTAATTGAATAAGGGGATGATTAAAATTGCTAAAATTAGCCACTAAGGTTTTAGTATGTCTAAGAATATACTAAATAAAAGGAATGTATTACTTAAAAAGTATTTGTAGTTAAATGCATTTTTAAGTATTTGAA
>NZ_PPQF01000036.1 GCF_002901865.1 Staphylococcus agnetis | reverse complement strand
GTTAATCCATATATGATGGGGATTTTACAAACTTTATTTGTCGGTTTTAGAGCGCAGTTAATCGAAGATAAATTAATATCTGAAGATGTTGTTTACATTGATGGAACTAAGCTTGAAGCAAATGCCAATAAATACACATTTCAATGGCTCGCAAATACTGAAAGATTCAGCCAATCAGTTGTTGAAAAGTCCAATACACTTTATGAAACTTTAGTAGCTGAGGAAATAATTCCAGAAATAAAAAAAGAATCTTCAGAAGAGTTGTCTAAAGAAGAGATGAATCAAATTGAAACCTATCTAGAGAACAAAGAAAAAAATTTAACTTCTCAAATCGAAAACACGGACAATACTCAAGAACGTAAAACATTAAGAAAACAGCGAAGCCAAATTAAAAAAAGCAAAAAAGCGATTAATGATTTTAGAGAACGTAGAATTAAGTATGAGAACCAAAAAGGAATTTATGGTGACAGAAAGAGCTATTCAACAACAGATCATGATGCGACATTTATGAGAATGAAAGATGACCACATGAAAAATGGACAATTAAAACCGGGATATAACTTACAAATAGCAACGAATAACCAATTTATACTAGCCTACGGCGTGTATAATAAACCAGGAGACACGAGAACACTTGAGCCGTTTTTGAATGAAATGAAAGCATTATATGGTGACATTCCTGAGTATATTGTAGCTGATGCAGGTTATGGTAGTGAAAGTAATTATAAAATGATATTGGATGATTTTGAAAAGACGCCTTTAATCACTTATGGAATGTACATGAAAGAAGGGAAAAAGAAATTTAAAAATGATCCGTTTATTTCTGCAAATTGGCAATACAATGAACTAGACGACTATTACTTGTGCCCTAATAATAAAGAGTTACATTTCTTCAAATATAGAATTAAACATGATTATTACGGTTATCGTCGAGATTTCAAAGAATATAGATGTGAAGATTGCTTCGATTGTCCATTGCGAAGCAAATGTATGAAACAAGCTAAAAATCCAAATACAAATAAAAAATTATTGAAAAACTTCACATGGGAATTTCTAAAAAACTATACAAAACAATTGCTTTCTAATCCCGAAATGAATGGCATCTATAAAAAACGAAAAATAGATGTCGAATCAGCTTTTGGAAATCTGAAGGCTAATTTGGGTTTCAAAAGATTATCCGTACGCACCCAAACCAAAGTCGAATGTGAAATTGGAATTGCCCTTATGGCACTAAACATAAGAAAATTAGCACGGTAAGTGCTAATTTCAAGTGAAATTCAAATGAAAAAACACCACAAAAATCATTTCAAAAGATTTTTGTGGTGTTGTGCTTGGAAACTGAAACCCTATGTCCCAGCCCCGTGTTCTGTTATTCGCCGATAAATTGTTGTCGACGTTCGATACAAAATAGTGTCGTTGCGATTAACATGATGCCACAAATCAGGTACATCGCAGAATAATTTGTAAGGTCAGCAATCGGTCCCATTAATGCAGAACCCAATGACACACCTAAATCTGCTGTGGCAATAAATAACCCTAGTAACATGTTACGACCATATTTTGGCAATTTGAAACTTAAAAATGACGTTAACGTAGGATATATGAGCGCTTGCGCAATACCGATGAGAATCGCACTGATGTATAAGACAAATGCGCCGACGATGTGGCCCACACTAATGCCTAATACCGCAAGTGTTAATAAACTCATCACTTTTAACATAAATCCAACGTGCCATTTGCCATCTGACGGAATGAACCGTCTTAAGTAAAATCGTGCTAATACGACTGTAATCGCTTGTAGCGCAAGGAACACACCTGCGTGGCCTACGCCATACGTTTGTGTATATAACACAATAAATGTAGCGACAGCACCAAAACCAATAGACGCCACTAACATGACTAATCCAGCTTTAAATAAAAACTGATTTTTAAAAAACTGTGTGAATACGGATATCGGTCCAAAAGGTAATGCTTCCTTCTTTTGCGGCGTCGGTTCGTCTTGTACATTGTTATCTAACGTTGCACTAAAACCAAACACCCCTGTTGTAATCGCAATGACAATCATTGCGATTGCGAAGTAGCTCATATTGTCTAATTGCCAAATACCGACCGCAATTAGCGGTCCAATGACACCCGGTATGTATGAAAATAGTGAGTACAGTGAAATCCCTTGCGAACGGTCTTCTTCAGGTAATGCATCGATAATCCCAATTTGAAGTGCCATTGAGAAAAATGCGGTACATACCCCTTGCATCACCCGGGAAATAAAGTAACCTTCAAGGCCTGTAAAACCATACATCACTAACGCAATCCCATTAATGACTAAAATCCATCGCAAAATTTTAATCGGACCAATATTCGCGATGACATGCCCTGCCCATGGACGAAATAACATCGCCGTTAACATGTAGGCGCCCATTACGATACCGATTGTCGTGTTGGTTGCACCTAAGTCATGACCTCGTAACGGAATCATGACATTTAAAATTGCATTGGCACTAAAGAAAAATAGCGCTAAAATATAGAGCCTTAAAAAAGGCCAAGCGAGCGCGCCTTTCATTACGTCGCCTCCTAATAGATAAGTTGTTTTTCAAGCAATGCCTGTGTATACGGATGTGTCGCCTGATGTATCTGATGTTTCCCGAGCGACTCTTGAATTTCACCCTCTTTAAAAATAAACAAACGATCACATAAATACGTGGCTGCTTGGATATCATGTGTAATGAATATATAACTTAAATGATATTCATCACGTAATCGAACTAATAGATCTAAGATTTGCGTTTGAATCGACATATCCAATGCGCTAATCGCTTCGTCTAACAACAAATAGTCTGGTTTTGTACTAATGGCGCGCGCGATCGCGACACGTTGTGCTTCTCCACCAGACATCATTTGTGGATAGCGCTTTAAAAAGCTTTTATCTAACCCTACTTCTTCAAGTAAACGTATCATTTCTTCATGCATGTCTGCTTTAGATAATTTTAATTGTTGAAGAGGTTCTTTTAAAATTTGTTCAACGTTGAAATAAGGATGTAACGATGATTTATAATTTTGAAACACTGCACTCATTTGTCCGCGTCTCACTTCACGTCGACAGACACATTGACCGTTTATGTCAACTCGTCCGCGATCAGGTTTTTCAATACCAAGGATCATCCGACCAAGTGTGGATTTACCACTCCCACTTTCACCGATAATGCCGATACTCTCACCTTTCTCACAAGAAAAACTGACGCCTTTGACCACTTCTCGAAATTGACGCGTCCCTTTATCTCGGTAAGACTTGGTCACATCTTGAATGGTTAACATGAGTGGTCACCCCTTACTTTTTGGAAATAAGACGTTAATTTGCGACGTGCATTGACCAAATATTGCGTATACGCTTGTTGTGGATTTTCCAAAACGTCTTTTACCGGTCCGTATTCGATAACATCGCCATCTTTCATTACAAGGACATCATCGGCGATATGTTTCACTACCGCTAAATCATGTGAAATGAAAATCATCGCACAACCGACCGTTTCCTTAATATGTTGAAATTCTTTCAATACTTCATATTGTGTAATAACATCTAACGCTGTTGTCGGCTCATCCGCGATAATGAGTTCCGGCTTTAACGCAAGTGCCATGACAATCATCAAACGTTGTAACATACCACCTGACAGTTCATGTGGATATGCACGCATAATGCGGTCAAAATCATGTAACCCTAACATATCAAAATAAGATTTAAGTAACGTCTTTTGTGTCGCCGCATTTGTAATATTGTGATGTTTTAAAATCGTACGCATTTGGTAGCCAAGCGAAAAGGAAGGATTAAACGCTGTACCACCTTGTTGCATAATCATCGCAATTTCATTACCACGAATGTGACGTAATTGGGCTTCGCTTTGTTGCAGTAAATCCATTGTATTAAAGTGCGCCGAACCACTCATTTGAATGTTGTGGTCATTTAAACCGAGAAGTGCCTTACATGTGATCGACTTCCCACTTCCACTTTCACCGATAATGGCTAAAATTTTACCTTTCTCTAATGAAAATGAACATTGATGGACGAGCACGTGATTCGTATTACCATCAATCAGTGTTAACTTTTGAACATCTAAAATCGGTTGACTCATGACATCACCCCACGTTTCACACGCTGTCTGACTTGTTGTTGTGATAATTTTGGATCCACCGCAATTTGAATGGCGTCAGATAAGAAGTTAAAGGCAAGCACGATAATGATAATCGCAATGCCTGGCGCAAACATGAGCTCTGGATGACTGAACATCACTTTACGCGCTTCATTCATCATCATCCCCCATTCTGCCGTCGGTGCTTTAACACCAAGGCCAATAAAGGAGAATCCAGAAATTTGTAAAATCATCGAGACCATCGAACTTGACGAAATAACCGCTATATCCGCTAATGTTAACGGTAAAATATGCGTCATAATAATACGTGTATGCGATAACCCGATGGCGCGCGCAAATTTAACGTCATCGGAATCACGATACTGCATCACACTCGTGCGAATAATACGGCAAAACCATGCCCAGCGCGTAATGATAAACGCGACGAATATACTTTCAAGCCCGATGCCTAACACACCGATTAATGCGAGTGTCATCACATACGTTGGGAACGATAACATGACGTCACAGGCGCGCATTAAAATCGTATCAATCCATCGCCCGAAATAACCGGCAATAAAACCTAAAATCATGCCGATAACGACTGCACATAAGAGTGCGACTAATACTAACATTAAACTTGGACGGATCGCGTATATGAGTCGCGTTAAAATGTCGCGTCCTAAGTGATCCGTACCTAACCAATGCGCAAAAGACATTCCCGCAAATTTATTTTGAATATTGACAGCTGTTGGTGTATAAGGCGTCACTAGTGGCGCACAAATACCTAACAACAAATATAATCCTATAATGAAGAGTGCGACTTTTGCACCTCTGTCTTGCCATAAACGTTGAAGGACGACCATTTAATTGCCCTCCCTTAACTTAGGATTGAGCCACATATTAATAATATCTGCGAGTGTATTTAATAAAATAAACAATACGGAAATAATTAATACGTAAGCTTGAATAATTGGGAAATCTTGTTCCATCACGGCTTTGACACTTAACTGTCCCATTCCTGGCCATGCGAAAATATTTTCAATGACGACAGACCCACCTAAAATAATTGGAATTGACATACAGAAAATCGACACGACCACTTGCATCGCATTGCGAATCACTTGTAGAACAATCGTTGGAAAGTGGACGCCCATCGCACGTGCGTATAACACATAATCTTGGTCCAATTGTTGAATCATCGCACTTCTCACATTTCTAAAGTAAATTCCAATATAGCCGAGTGAGATAGTTAAAACTGGTAACACATAGCTTTCAGGCCCTGTGAGTCCAGATGTCGGCAACACATTCATACGTACGGAAACGTAAATGATAAGTAGCGCTGCTAACCAATATGACGGAATCGCAGTTAATACAAACGCCGTACTACGCGTCACGCGGTCAAACCATGTGCCACGACATAGTGCAGTGACGGTCCCAAGTAAAATGGACATCGTAATAATGACCACACTAGATACAAGCGTTAATTTCAATGTGTTAAAAAATGCAGGCCATACACGGGTGCTTACTTCATCACCCGTGACAAAACTTTGGCCAAATTTAAATTGTAAAGCGTCTTTCAACCATTCCCAATATTGCACTAGGAACGGTTCGTTTAATCCATACTTTGCGCGTGTGTCCTCGATTAAGCTTTGCGTAATATTCGGTACTTCTTGCGCGTGAAGAATCACTACAGCGGGATCTTCACTTGATAACCGAGTCAACAAAAACGTGAGAAAGCTAATGACGATTAGAAGCGGCAGGGTCAGTAATAACCGTTTGACGATACTGTATCCCATTGTGTCACTCCTTATTTATAGTCCATTTCTTCAAATGGCAATTCATATTGTGATTGTTTAAATGTGATGCCTTTAAAATCTTTAGGTGCAATAACAGTCATACCACCATGAGAAATTGGAATGAAAATCGCTTCATCATGCACCGTATTTAAAATGTCGTGGTATTTCTTATCTTGTTCTTTCGCATCTTGTGTTTTTAATGCATCATCAATGTTTTGGTATAACGCATCTTTGTTGTCGATACCAGATGTTGCTGCTTTATAGCCTGTTTCAGTTTTAAATGCAGAAATTGTACTTTGTGGGTCATATTGTAAGCCCCAAGTTTGGTTGAATAATAAGTCATAATCACCTGATGTACGGCGTTCTGCAATCTTATCTGACGTTTCACCAACGATGTGTAATTTCATGCCAATTTCTTCTGCTTTCGCTTGAATAAATTCAGCTTCTTGTTTTTGTGAGCTTGAGTTATTGTCATAGTACAACTTCATTTCTAACTGCTTGCCGTCTTTTTGACGTGGCTCACCTTTTTTCGCTTGTTTCCATCCAGCTTTGTCTAGCGTTTGCGCTGCTTTTTCTAAATCAAAGTGACGTGGTGTTAAATCGACATTCGCATGCGGCACGTTTTTAGAGAACAATGTGTGCGCTGGTTTTTCTGTTTTGTCTAAAATTTTGTCAGAAATACTCTTTTGGTCAACACTTTGCCATAACGCCACACGTACAGCTTTATCATGTGCTGGGCTGTCTTTTTTACCTGAGTTCGCCACAATCATTTTTGTATTCATTGGTTGACTGCGTTTTAATTGATAGTCCCCAGAGTCTGTTAATTGTTTGACTGCTTCGTTATCGATGTTGTCCGTACCACGGTCATCTGTAAATGCAAAGTTCACTTCCCCTTTTTGAAGGGCTAAGAATGATGTTTCACCTGCTGGTAGCACTTTCGCAACGATACTTTTCAACTTAGGCTTACCACCCCAATAATCATCGTTTCGCTCAAATGTTGCACTTTCATCTTTTTGATGATCTTTTAATTTGAATGGACCCGTACCACTAAACGCTTTTAAGCCATCTTTAGTACCGCCATTTTTAAATGCTTTTGGAGAAACAAAGACATATGGACGCGTCATCGCAAGTTCTTCTAATGTCGCATTGTATGGCTCTTTTAACGTTAAAACAAACGTGTGGTCATCTTTTGCTTCTGTTTTATCTAAAATTGTTGATAATTTAATCCATGAATGTAATGATTTGTTCGCTTGAACGGCATCAAAATTCTTTTTCACTGCGTCGGCATTGAAAGGTGTCCCATCATGGAATTTCACACCTTCACGTAAATGGAACGTGTAAGTTTTACCATCTTCAGAAACGTCCCATGACTTCGCTAGTAACGGTTGAATACCTTTTTGTGTATTGTCGACAAGTGATTCATACATCATACCTTGTGCTGACATAGACCCACCGTAAACATGTGGATTCATATCACCAATATCTTTCGAAGTGGCATACGTAATGTTTTTATCTTCTTTCTTTTGCTCAAATGCCTTAGAGTTGCCACACGCTGCTAATACAACGAGTGCAGTTAATGCTAAAATAAACCATTTAAATGTCTGTTTCATTCTCTTATTCCTTTCATATCATTTTTCCTTATAGCGTGTTGAGCCCTTGTTTGATACAAGTCATATCACTTTCAAACGCTTTCGGGAAAAATTGCTGTGATTTCTTTAAATGCGGTTGATCTTTGTGAAAGTGTTGAAGCATCGTTTCATAACGCGTCAATAACATATCAATCATCGATGTTTCAATGTGTAATGCATGCCCAAGGCCTTGAATGATTTTTGTACGGTAATAATCTTCATGGGGCATGCGTGGTATTTCCCAAATACCTTCGTGATTTTGATAAATCTGTCGAAATGGGACTGCTGAAAAATCGTCATAAAACCCTTGTGCATCAGGTTTTGAGAACGGATCAATCAGAATCCCTGTATAACGTACGTAAAGTAAGTATTCTTGTTCAATTTCTGACAGAGATTCAAATTGTGCGATTTTGGCTTTCGACATTGTTTCAGGCCTTAACGGGTAATTTTCCTCAACCATAAATCGTAATAAGTTGAGCGGTTTCACGTTAAGTGCCTTTAAGATGGATGTGATTTCTTGCCACATCCCTCTCATTTCATGAATTAAATCCATCGTAATCGGACCTTCTGGATACAATTTATACACATAAAATGGGACGTCGGTGCCATAAAAAATCGCCTTTAAAGCATGGTCGTTCATAAACAAGGCAGGATGCACGTATAGCGAACTATTACGCGACTCTGCCTCCATCGGGTTCGATACAACAGTAATCGGGACGTCGATGTTTTCAAACATCTGGGTAAGTAATGTTAATAACCCTGATGTCTCTTTAGATGCACCTAAATATAAATGCTTTTTCAAGCCCATCGTCGTCACACGGTGCGGTTTTTTGTTGTCCAACACACGCGTATCACCCAAATATGTCGAGCAACTGACCACATCAATGTTCGGTTGAATGGGCTCAAGTTGCGCACGCACGATGACGTTTGAACCAAGCGTCGGTGAAACGAGCAACACACTGTTTACTTGTTTTAAAACGTTTTGTGGAAGTTGTTTTAATGTTTCGATATAAGCATCTGCGGTACAAGCGAGCACAAGATAATCATACGTACCTGTCACCGCATCATAGGATTCAAATACGTGACTCGGTGTCGCAACGCCTGTCAATTTGTGATGTTGCTCATTTTGAACATGCGCTTCAATTTCACCTGACGCAGCAACCGCCTTGACAAACTGTTTGGACCGTGCTGACACATGACTACGACTGACAAACGCAACGTCCGCATGCGCATAACGGTCAAAAAGCACGCCAAGTTGCACTGCCACAGGACCTGTACCTACAATTAAAATTCGTGCTGTCATGCGCCAACACCTCGCGCGACTTCAGCTTTTTGATACAATGCAATATCAAAAATTTGATTCGGTTGAATCACTTCATCCACACACACCCATTGTTGCGCATCTGTTTCACGTTTTGGATAATTAAAAATCGCCTTTAAATCATTACCGTAACGCATTGCGACAATCGTATTCGGACGCGTTAATGCATGAAGTTGTGCTAAAATATCATATTTAATCGGCACAGTTGAACTGAAAATCACATGCGTGACTTCATGAATATTCGGCAATTGATCGACCGTCGTTTGATGCAACTCAATCGCTGCATCCGGTGCCAAATCAGCAACGATTTGACGACCATAGTTGATCGCTTCAGCATCAATATCGATACCAATCACTTTTGCACCTGTTTGTTTCGCAATTTGAATCGGCGTCATTGGAAACGCGCCTGAACCAACCAATAGCACCGTATCATGATCTTGAATTTCAAACTGACCAAATTCTTCTTGAATACAATGTTCAATATTTTGAAAATACGCTGTTTCCGTCGCTTCACCAGATATATGACGTTCCGCACGAAGTACTTCCATTAATTTCACACATTTCGCAGTAATATCTGCGAGTGCCGGTACGATATTCGGTGTACCAAGATGCGTTGCACGCCAATCATCAAAACGCAGCGCATTCTGTTCATTTAGTATGTATTGACTAAAAACGTCTATCTCACGTTCTAACTCTGATATTGACTCGAAATTGAGGGCCACTTTATGATAATGTGCAACAAAATTCCGATAAAACGTTGCGAGTTCTAGTTCCATTTCTGTCTCAAGTTGGATATTTTGTATCATAATACGCTCCTATTCTATATAAGCTAACCCCATTGCAACTGTTTTAACATGCCCCCTGATTGTAATACGTGATGACTCACCCATCTGCGCACAGACACGTAACGCACCACCCGGTTGGTGGACAACGACGTCCGCGCATCCATTTGTATGATTAAGCGCTTCGAAAATACCGATAGAACCTGTGCCTGAACCACAACTTTGCTCCCAAATGATACTACCAAGTTCCGGGACGTAAATCAGTGGATATAATCGATGTTCATCCGCGTTGTAAAGCATCATACCGATGGTTTTAAAATGACTTGGCCACGTCTCATGCTTCACAAACGCTTCGACGACTTGACACATCACTTCACTGTATGACGCTATAGGTACCACAAAGTGGCAATACGAAGCATATGTGATTTTTAATACGTCGAATGTTTTAGTTCCGAGCGTAAGTGATTGCCATTCATATGTATGCGGAGCGGGTAGTGTGACTTCATAATCTCCTAGCGCATGAATCACACATGGTGTGGGCGTTGAGACCCCTGACACATGAAGAGAAAGTTCACTCTCTTGTACAAGTTGACGTTCTTTTAAGTAATGCAACAGCGAGAGTGTCGCATTGCCACAGAATTCATTGCCACTCATTTGTAACCCATAAAGGTCGTCAGATGATTGTGGCTTAATGACAAACCCGACCTGTTCACAACACACATGTGATGTCTGCATCAACTGATTTGCGATAGACACATAACGCGACGCATCATGTTCAGAATCTACCAATACCGTCATATTTCCAGACGGATTAAATTTAGAAAAATGAACAATATCTTTCATTAATAAATCTCCTTTGAAAAGCAATTGTTCAATGCATTAATCGTAATGATAACGATTTAAAAATATAATACTTATTTTATTTGTCTCTGTCAATAGTGATAATCATTATCAATTATAAGAAATGAAACTTTTTGTCCGCTTTTCTTCCTTATATATAGTGTGAACGTATTTTGTGAAACTTTCATGACACAACACATTAAAACCAGTGTAAAATGGTATTGGGCAATATAAAATGAAATGAAAGGGTTGTTAGGATGAAAGTGAAAAGATTATTAGGTCTCATTTTAACAAGTTTCGTGCTACTCGCAGGATGTAATTTATTTGGCGAAGATGATGATAAAAAAGCAAAATCAGAATCGCATCAAAAGAAAGAAAACAAAGAGAAAAAAGATAAAAATAAGACGAAAAAAGAAGAAAAATCTACTGAAGAAACTCAAACAGACAATACGACAACTGAAACTGCAGAAACGCAAAAATTCGACGTACGTCACGTCACAGACAGAGCCACATTAGAAGCGATTCTCTATGGTAACTATACAGAAATTGAAAAAATCGCTGCGTATAACAGCGCCGTGGCCAATGGTGTGATACCACAAGGCAACGTCATGGAAGGTCCAGCTGCTAAAGCGTATGAAAGCTCATTACGCATCGAACGTGGAGAAGAACGTTCTATTTATGAACAACATGTAAATGACAATACGCATCAGGCATCTCAACCAACAGAACGTCCAGGTAAAGTTGATTTGAACCGTGGACCAGCAACTGGTTTTACGACTGAAGGCATGTCCCCTCAAGCCAAAAAAGAAATTGAAGACTTAACCTATCAAAAAGACTTCGAAGGCCTCCCTCAAAAAGAGTACAACGATCGTGTTTCAGCAATTATGAATCGCGAAAAAGGTTATTAAAAAAGACAAGAAGCGCGTTAAGGTGCTTCTTGTCTTTTTACTTATAAAATATGCTCAATTTCATACATCGTGTTAATCGTATATGTTGGCATGATAGGCGTGTTATTTTCTACGTTTTTATGGTTAAACCAAATCGTATCAATGCCACCATTGATACCACCTTGAATATCAGATGTGAGCGAATCTCCTATGATAATGAAATCATTAGCATTAAGGTGAGGCATCGTGTTAAATACAATATCGAAAAATTGACGGCTTGGCTTTTGTGCCCCCATTTCATCCGATATAAATAAATGATCAACGTACGACATCAAATCCGTTTGCGCAATACGGCGCTTTTGCGTGTGCGTTACCCCATTCGTCGCAATTGCCAGTGTGTATTTAGACTTTAGATAGTCCAGCGCTTTTTCAACACCCTCATGCCATTTGATTTTTGCGGTAGCCAAACCATCTCGAAACGTCACATCCGCCTCATGACCATCGATGGTCATCCCATATTGACGAAACGTTTCTATAAAACGGTGACTCAGCACCTCTGCCTTCGTCAATTCATCTCGTTGAAATGCCTCCCAATGCGCTTGATTAATCTTTTTAAACAACTCATAATCACGTTTCGACTCAGGCACACGATATTGATCCATCAAATGGTGATAAGCCTTCACCTCCGCATCATGAAAATCGACCAGCGTATCATCAAAATCAAGTAAAACAACTTTATATCCCATCATCGCCACTCCCGTTCAAACGTCATTTAGACCCATTGTAACAGAAAATCATGTATATCCTTAATAATAGAAAGAAAAGAAAAAACTAGCTTCTCCCAAAAGCTAGTCTTTTCTTATTTCTATTTTCGTCTATTGTAAACTTTATTGAATTGGTTGTCTTGGTTTAATTTCTACTTATTAATAAGAGGTTAGTACAGATTAATTAACGCGGTTTAACGCTCGGTTTTAAGGTTTAAAAATTATAAAACGTAAGCAATCACATGCTTATTTAGTTACTTCATTTGTTACATAAGAATCTTCAATACTTTCACCAGTTGTATAACCGGATACTTTAATATCAGTATGTTGGTCAAGAACAATCTCATTTGATTCAGTGAATGTGTCGTTATTAACTGCTTGAGAATCGTACGTAAAGTTAAGTGCATTCGACTCGCCACCCATACCAGATAAGTTGTTATTAGAGCCACTAAATCCAGGATTTTCTTCTACTATTTTCTGTTGAGGTGCAGCCGTAGCTTTAATTGCTGGTTCAGAAACCACTGTAACTGGTGTAGATTCACCTTCCATACCTTTTAAAGTATTATTTTGATTGAAACGAGGTGTAATAGTTGAAGTGACAATTTCTTCACGTTTTTCTTGTTTCAAAACTGGTTGAGGCGTTGATGTCACTGTTTCAGTATAAATTGAGTGTTGTTTAGGTTGCTCATTAACTTCTTTAAAAACAAGTTGCTTTTCAGATGGCTTTTGTACTTTTGAATTATTATTCAATTTTTTATGAGGGAAATATAATGGGTAGTTTCTAGCATTAAATTCTTTACCTCTTAATAATCCTTTTTCTTTAAGTTCTTTAGCTTTGGCTTCACGTTCAGCTAAAGCTTTTTCGTTATCTTCTTTTAATTTATCAGCACGTTTTCTAAAATTAGAATCTGCATATTTATCATCTCTTGTAGCAGCTTCTGTATCATCTCTTAATTGTTTTTTTACGTCATAACTATCTTTATTATATTCTGTTAAAATAGGAATATTAACTGGTCTTACTGCTTTAATATCTTTAAAAAATTCATCAATTATCGTTTCTAAACTTTCTTTAATATCTTTCAGCATTCTTTCATTAGTTGGCTCTTTCAATTGGCGTTCATCTTTTTTAAATCCTAATAACATATCTAATTTATTATATAAATTATCTCTGGCCTCTTTATGTTCCTTAAAGGCTACTGGCAACATTAAAGCTTTATGTTCTAATTCAAACACTTCTCGCTTAGCTTTATGTTTTTGCGACCAATCAAACCTTTTTAAATCAGGATGATCATCTTCAATTTTTTTCACTTCATCGTCAAAATCTTTTTTATTTTGTTTAAGTGAATCATAAATTGTTTGATATCTTTCCTGAGTCAAACCTAATAATTTCACATTACCTCTATAATTATAATTAGAAATATTATTTTTATAATTTTCATCGATTTCTTTTTCTTCTAACAAGAATTTATTAAATGCATCTATCTCAGCCAAAAAACGATGTTGATATTTTTCATATGCATTTTTATACTCCGGCTCATCGTATCTAGCAAAATCATTTAGACTCTGGGAATAAATTAAATTTCCTAAATGCTCCTTGTATCTATCAATACTAATTGAATAATTTATCTTACCCTCAACTTTTAGTGCCTTAGATTCATAATCACTTTTCTTCACAACTGCACTTGCACTGTTATCAAATACAAAGTTAGACGCTAATATTGCGCTTGCTGATAATACTAATAATTTCTTTTTCATAATTTTGCTCTCCTTTAGTTAAATAAAATTCCCTCGTCAAAATCCCTTCTATTTTGACGCAGCTTTTCGATTATATTAGTTTTACTCAACATAAACCATTAAGCGGTTTTTAACACAACATTAATTCTACTTTAATTTAGTTACAACCTAAAAATTATAGCGCGCTTTTATTTTAAACCCTAAAAAGTGTAGCGGATCCCTCTTCGATAAATTACTTTCTACACTATAGATATAATTATACACCTAAAATTTTCATTACTTTATTTTTTTAAAGAATATTTAAGGTTTTTAGAGTGGATTTCATGCAACTTAAATGTTTATTTCCTTAAAGTTGATTATTATTAGTTAAAGTTATTTAAGTTAAATGGCATCACTTTGTGAATGTTTTTAGTTCTGTATTAAATTACTTTTAAGGCTTCATAATGGCTTTTCTATTACGTTTAGGTAGTTAATTCTGAAATTATTTTTCAATTATATCTTCTTTTAAGGATGTATTATAACTAATCAAGTGTTTATTTTTATTGCTTATCCATTACGGTTAGGTTTATGTGAGCAAAATAAAAAAAGGCTAGTTTTTACCCAAAAAAGCTAGCCTTTTTAAGTTTGATATATTATTGACCATTATAAATTTTGTCTATTTGTTGATTTAAGCGTTTTTGTTGTTCTTGGCTTAATGTTTTCACTTTAGCTTGTGCAGCAATACGATCTTGATATGAATGAGAGTTAACGTATTTATTTACTAGCTCTTCAGCTTCTCTCACATGGTTGCGACGAATCGCACGTTTGTCACGTTCAGTGTATCCAGATGTGTCTTCTACACTATATCCGTTAGTGTAACCTGTCATTTGATAATTCGTTTTTTGATCGATATCAATGGTATGTGATTCAGTAATTGTATCTTCGACTACAGGAACACTAGATGTTGTTTGATTGTGTTTATTCAATTCATTATTCTTTGGTGCCGTATTTTGTGAGTACTCGATAAAGTTAGAGTTACCCTTTGATTGGCCAGATGGTTTAGAGTTATGCGTAACTGTAAAATCATTTGATTCACCGCTCAAACCTGGTAATTTCTTACTATAGTTATTATTTTCTTGTTTTTGTTGCTTTAAAATACGTTGTGAAGGCTGTGTGCTAGGGGCTACATGTGTTGAATCAGAAGCTTTTGATGAAGGTTCTTTGATGTTTGATACTTTATTAGATTCTGAGCGTTTCTTAAGTTGTTTATACTTGTAATTTTTTTGTCCTTTAGTTTTAGATGATTTTTTTGCTTGAGATACTTTTGCTTTTTTAGCACGTTCTGCTTTAGCATCTTCTTCGGTTTTTTTAAATTTATCTGCTCTTTCTTTAGCTTTAGGATCTCTTAAATGTTCATTTTCTTTAGCTGCTTTAGCATCATCTCTCAGTTTTTGTTGTAGTTGCTCATTATCTTCATTTTCTTTAGTTAAAGGTATAATATTTTTAGGTCTAGCTAAGTTTATTTCTTCAAAAAAACCATCTATAATAGATTCTAAATCTTGAGATTTTATTTTAAACATTCTTTCATTTGTAGGAATCATTTTTTTGTATTCTTTATCAGTCTTACCAAGAACCATGTCTAATTGATGATACATATTTTGAACTGCTAAAGGGTTTTGTTTAATAAACGCTTTACCAACCATTAAAATTTTATTTTCTAGTTGGTTTATTTCAAACCCTTTTTTATATTGCGTTTCATCATCAAATCTTTTCAATTCTAAATTTGCTGATTCTATCTTTTCAATTTCTTTAAAAAATTCTTCTCTATTTTTTTCTAACTTTTTAAAAATGTTATAATACCTTTGATAAGTTAAACCATAAGTGTTATTAGGAACTCTATCTTTATACCAATACCCATATACTTTATTTATTTGTTCTTGTTCTTTTCTGAACTTATTTAATGCATCCATTTCCGCCATAAATTTTTGTTTATATCTATATAGAGCATCTTTATATTCAGGTTCATCGTATCCTGCATGCATATTAATGGATTTATAATACACAAAATCATCTAAACTGTTGTAATATCTTTCAACATCATAAGGATGACTTATCTCACCTTTTAATTTTAATGACTCTGATTGATATGGGTTTTCTCTTACATCCACTACTGCACTTGCACTATTATCAAATATAAAATTAGAGGCTAATATCGCACTCGCTGATAATACTAATAATTTCTTTTTCACTTTTTAATCTCCTTTAATATAAATAAAATAGTCGTCAAAAATTCGTTTTTTGACACAGCTTTTCGATTATATAAGTTTCATCTTACACAAACCATTAAGTATGTTTTAATCAAACATTAATTCTACATTAAAAGAGTTTTTGTTAATAAAAAGTGGCATACTTTCGTTTTAAAAACATAAGTGTATTGATAGATTTCTAATTAGTTTACTTATTGCTTGATAAATATCATTTCACAATAAAAAACCCCCTAAAACTCATGTTTTAGAGGCTACTAGTTATATAAATAATATTGATTTATTCACTTTTCTTTTCATAATCAACACATCGAACGTTTTTCAAATACGATGATGCATTATTACATTCTTGTTTATTAATATCGATATCAGTTGTAGTTGAGTGATTACCCTCAGAAGTATTGGCATTGATGAAACCATTTGTCCATATAGTTGATGAAAGTAACCCTCCTACAATGATTAATGTTGTTAGTATTGTAACACTTAACTTTCTCATGTCATTATCTCCTTTCATTGATGTGCTTCTTTAGATGTTGAGATATAAAACATTTATGACCTTATATTATCACTTAAATTTATTTTTGTATAATTAAATTATGTTAAATAGCGTATCACCAATTGTAAATTTCATAATCAACTAAAGTGTTATTTTGCGCTTTAAAACCCTTTAATTCATATTGATCATTAAAATATAGCCATAACCCCCTATCATCGTATAAATAATATAAAACCTTCTTTGTTTTATTCACAAAATACACTTCTGAATATTGAAAACCTTGATTTATGATAGGTTTTAATTGAGGAAAGTCTTGGTTACAAATTGCTTTTATTAAATATGTGTATTTAATATCCTTAATTGAAACTTTGTATGTAAACGCAAAACATTTAATTCCATCACGATTTTTATAACTTTCTATTCGATGTGGTAGGGAGTTATATTTGTTTGTATACTTTTCGATTATCCTTGTTTTCGTATACTTATTGTTAAAATTAATGACCAAATGAATCATTTCAACCTCATGCGTACTAGAAAACAATTTCTCAAAAACATCTATCGCATTACGATATACATTAGAAAAATACGTAGCGTTCAATGAGTCTGTTCCATAAATAAATTGATATTCACCTTCACTTAAATCTAAATGCACCGCATTTTTCTCATTTATAAAATCTAAACCATGTGTATTAAATGGATTTAAATTAATTGTCATAGCCTTTGTTCTCACTTTTTTATTTCTGTTCTGATGCTAAATAACTACAAAAAAGACTAAACGTGCTTTGAGCCACATTTAGTCTTTGAAATCATATGTATGCTTATATCGTAAAATGTTTTAAAGTATTATTTCACATACTTATAAGCAATCGAATAGGTTGAAACTTTATTATTTAATATTGGGCTTTCTTTGTCCTCGTTGTTATCTTTTACGTTTTCATGTGCCTCTTTAAATACATCAGATTTCAACCAATTTTTAAATGCGTCTTCAGCTTCCCAGATTGTTAAAATTTTAACTTCATCATAATCTTCAGTTTTGTTGGTCACTGTTACCATCATATCTTTAAATCCATTAATGGTTTCAATACCTTGTCTTTTTTGGAAACGATCAGTAATACTTTCAGAACTTCCTTTTTTCAATTTCAAACAGTTTTCTGCCATAAACATGTCTCATCTCTCCTTTGATTGTTTTGGAAGTGTTTTTACAAATGTGAATAAGAAAATGGTTTGGCAACATACCATCATTAACAACAAAACTCTTAAGATTGTATGATCAATCATATATATCGAAAATGCGATAACTATATATAAACTCACTAAAAGTTTAAATTTATTGATAAGCGTATAGCCTCTTTCGTTTTTAAAGCTTTCAACGTATTCTTTATATATTTTTGTATGTATTAACCATTCTTTAAAACGATCTGAGCTTTTCGCAAAACAAATTGCGGCTAATAAAAGAAATGGCGTTGTTGGCAATAAAGGTAAAATAACGCCCATAAATCCTACGAAGGTGAAAAACAAGCCCAAAGTGAGCAATATATATTTCATAAAAACACCTCTAATTGATAATCATTATCAATTATACAGTAAAACGGTTTCTTGTAAACAAAAAACCATCCAATTTAGGATGGTTAAATAAATTTTTATTACATTAGGTTATATTATTTTCGTACTAATGCGAGAACTCCCGCAACTAATATCAAAATTCCAGATAAAATACCAAATAATCCAATAAAAATAAAATTAAATATTCCACCTAGTACTAATATAACACCCATAACAATTCGTTTTTTATTGATAATACAACTCACAATTAATGTGATAATACACACTAATATAACTGCAATACCTAATCCCATAATTTGACCAGAATCACTTGCCTCAAATTCATTACTAATACTACCTAGCATTAAGGCAAATACACCACCTATAATTCCGAACACACTTCCTAAAATTCCAAGCACCATTTCAGCTACTCTACCAGTAGGTTTTGAATACATCTGATTTTCCAAAAAGACAACCCCTTATATTTAATTTTTAAACAATCAAATAAGCTTATTGATACTTTACAAGCTATATTCAATTCAATTATATAATACTATATTTAGCCTAACAACATAATTTACATATATAAATCACTTTTTTATTTTATTTGACACCTTTTCAATCGCTTCTTCATCTACAATATCAAAATCAGGTTCTTCTAATATTTGTAAGAACTCTTCTAAAAGTTTTGTATCACTAAACTCACAAAGTTCAAGCGAGCGCCAAAAATGATAATAAGCCATATGATATGCGTCTTCTAAATAGTTAAAATGAAAATGAAATAATGTCCCTACCGATTCATGACAAGGGATTGTATCTATGTGAGTAGCTAGAACAGATAAGTGATATGCGAGTTTAGAATCATTAATATTTTCTTCTAAAAAATAACCTAGAATGTCGTCATAACGTTGATGTTGAATAATTTTTTGTAAAGCGTCTGGAAGCAGGTTAATTAAAATTTCCTGGCTGTTCATTTGATACCTCCACCTATAAATTTATACATTTATGATTTTGTTTTTACGTACTCCTAGAGAATGATTTAAATTTCAATATAATCCTTTAAGATATAGTTAAATCATATACAGGGAGTTCCTTATAATGAAATGGCTAATTTCTAAAAAACTCATATTCCTTACATTTATAATAGGCTTGGGTTGTCTTATTTTAAAAAGTTTATTACCAGAATATATAGATCAGTCTGGTGTATTACATGAATACTTCTTTCTCATTCCAATTGGTTTTGCGTTTATCTTTTTATCACTAAAACTCTTACTCATTAGAGTGATTAGAATAATGTTTCATAAATATCAATCTCATCATAAAAGCCACATTTAATATAAAATGCATCTCCAATGTTTATAAAGTGTATGTTCATAATAACGTCATCATACATTATTGAAGGAGATGCATTTTTCTTATATTTTATTCTTGAGAGTTTAAAAATGCTTTATTTTCTTAACTCAAAGCGTATATCCACATCGGAGTTACTTTTATTAAGCGTATCATACCCTTGAATTTTAATGATTGATTGAATATCTATTGCCTTTTTAGACAGCTCAGGATTGTGATAAGTGCCTTCAAATGAATGGTCATACTTTTTCTTAATCACGTACATCCCTTTAGCTTTTATCTCAATTTTAGTTCCTTCAATTTCAAATGATTTGGCTCCATTATCATAATTAACAATTCCCCATACGTTATTCACATTGTCTTTAATGACATGAAGTTGATCTTCTTGTTTAATGATACTCACATCGTTATGTTTTTGATTAAAGTGAGTTTGATCGATTCCGGGATATAAAACGTAGGCATATTGATCATTTGACTCTGTGTGTGATTGCATTACTTCATAGTAGGTTTGTTTAACTTCTTTACTACTTTGACTTTTATTAATATCTTGCCAACTGCCTGTTCGCTCGACTTTATCTACATTTAATTTTATAGGCTTAAAAAAGTGATAACCGATGTTATTTTGCCGATCTTGAGCTTTTAAGAATACAGAGTTTGCTTCTTCGTTTATTGCTTTATCTAGTGGCTGATTATCTTTATATAATGTGTAACCATCCGCTTTACGATTTTCAATCATTGTTTTAGCATTTTTATTATTAATTCCGCTTCCCACAAATACAATTTTATCATCTAAAATAAACCATGATTTTTTTGCGGATAACGTCTGTTGTTGATTTTCAAAATCCATACCGATACTTGCGAATTTATCACCCAATGATGTTCCACCGACAAAAGTTTTCTTACTTTTTTTATCACCAGATGGTTCGTCACCTAAAGTTGTTGTTCCTGCAAGATGTGTCATATTCACTGTTGGCCAATAATGATTACGATAATGTGTCACATCATCATTATATAAATAATGCATGCCTGCCCCTGTATGCCAACCTTTTAAATTTTCGTTATTGATAGTTTCATAACGTGACACTTTGTCTGAAGTTAAACTCAAACCAAATGTATAGTTAAGGTTTGGATTGTGATAGACGACACGCTTCATCTCATCGTATATTTTTACTTGTTGTGGCTTATTTTTTATATGAATTGACGTATCATTCATAAGGTTTTTCATCATTTGAATATCTGCGTATGATTTTAATTGATCATTCTGATTATAGCTTTCATCAGATAATACGGATGTTTTAACATATTGTTGATATTTATCTTTTACGTTTTGATCCCTTGTCGCAGTGCTTATTCTTAACAACGCTTTCATTACCGTTGTAGATGTAGAATGGCTGGTTTCATGTTGACGACTGATTGCTCTACCTCTTACAAAATCTAATAACTCACCTTTGTGTACTATAGGCATAAAAGCATCATCTATCCAATGATCTAATGTTTTCATTTGAGCCTCATTTAAATCAAAAGATGTCGCGTTCACTACTGGCAACATTTGAGATATGCCTTCTAATAAGACAACTCCATATGCGCCTGTATATGGTACATCTTGATGATCGATATATGACCCATCTTTATAAAAACCATTACGTGCTTTTCCAGTCGCACCTTCTTTAACATATACAAAAACGTTTTTAAAAGATTCTATCGCTGATTCCATCTTACTGTCGTCTTCGTTGATGATACTTTCTAGTAATTTTACTTTCGTAATATCGACTAAATTTCCACCTGTTGCTTTTTCAGATTTACCTACAGACGCTAGTATTTCGTCACTTTTCGGTACATATTTTTGAATCGGAGCTGTATATGTTTTCTTTTCTTCTCTAGTGAATTTGTCATCCATTAATATAAGCGTATTCGTTAATGTTTTCGGTGACCCTATTTCATAATCCCACCAATTTATTGCCTTCTTTTTATTCGTATCTGTTTCTTTAAAATTAGCTGTCAAAGCTCTTATATTGTTTTCTTCTTGTTTACCATAAACATGTTCATGCATCCAAGCAATAGCCTCTTTTAGTTTTTTCACATTCTCATCTGTATTAAGTGATGAGTTTGGATGACGCATCGCTTCCGCAATACGTTCGATATTTTTATAACTTTTTGTCATATGACTCGAATTTGTTTTAACATCTTTTGCATCATCCCATAGATATGTTTTATTAGAATCTGTATTCATGTCATTCAATAACTTTTGTGCTTCTTTTTCAATATAATTATGTTGTTTCTTCATCGCATCATTATGCGCATCATAGTATTCATAACCATAATTTGTAGAAAGCCATATTTTCTTGAGTTCTTGATATTTTGATCTTTGATGAGACTGTTCCTGAGTTTCATTGCGCTCTTCATTCGCCTTTACCTCAGTAACATTAATACAACTCATACAAACTACAAAAAGCATCATGGCATAGAGTTTCGTATATCTTTTTAAATTTAATATCATCTTATGTCTCCTTATCATTGATGTGTAAATGAGTAAGTCACCTCATTGATTTACATACTCTTAATTATATATAAGTTTTATTCTTTGTATATCCAGTTATAAAGGTAAGTATTTGAATTAAATACATTATCTTTAATAAAATATAGATAAAATAATTTATGAGGTGCCTTATGCTTAATTTTGAAG
>NZ_PPQF01000035.1 GCF_002901865.1 Staphylococcus agnetis | reverse complement strand
AGATGTGTATAAGAGACAGCATTTAACATTTGCGCTATGTGATATTAGTTACAAATTAGTACTTAAGACTGTTTTTTTGTTATTATAATCAAAATTGGTGTGATTGTTTTGAATATGTAAGAGATGGTATTGTATAATAAGTTTAGCATTGAAAAACATGATGTTACGTGCGTTTTCAATTAAATTTAGAGTTTAAAGGAGTTTCTATTCATGTCTGAAATTACACATCGTAAAAATACACGACCTGTAAAAGTGGGTAATTTGACGATTGGTGGATCTGATGAAGTTGTGATTCAAAGTATGACAACAACTAAAACATATGATGTTGAGGCGACAGTAGCTGAGATAAAACGCTTAGAAGAAGCTGGATGCCAAATTGTTCGTGTTGCTTGTCCTAATGAAGAAGACGCGCATGCGATTAAAGATATTAAAGCTCAAATTAACATCCCTCTCGTCGTTGACATACATTTTAATTATAAACTAGCACTCATAGCTATCGAAAATGGTGCAGACAAGATACGTATCAATCCTGGTAATATAGGTCGTCGTGAAAAAGTTGAGGCTGTTGTAGAAGCTTGTAAAGCTAAAGGCATTCCAATTCGTATTGGTGTTAATGCGGGTTCACTTGAAAAACATATTTTAAAGAAATATGGTTACCCGACAGCTGATGGCATGGTTGAAAGTGCATTACATCATATTAAAATTCTTGAAGATTTAGACTTTCATGATATTATTGTTTCAATGAAAGCTAGTGATGTTAATCTTGCTATTGAAGCATATACAAAAGCGGCAAAGGCATTTGATTACCCATTACATTTAGGCATTACAGAAAGTGGTACTTTGTTTAATGGTACGGTCAAATCTTCAGCTGGACTTGGTGCGATTTTGGCATTAGGTATTGGTAATACATGTCGTATATCATTATCAGCGGATCCGGTTGAGGAAGTAAAAGTTGCTAAATCACTTTTAAAAGCATTTGGCCTAGCAAGTAACGCAGCAACATTAATTGCTTGTCCAACATGTGGACGTATTGAAATTGATTTAATTTCAATCGCAAATGAAGTTGAAGATTATATTGAAAAATTAAAAGTGCCTTTAAAGGTAGCTGTGCTTGGTTGTGCTGTTAATGGTCCTGGTGAAGCGCGTGAAGCGGATATAGGCATTGCAGGTGCACGAGGCGAAGGGCTACTATTTATGAAAGGTAAAACTGTAAGAAAAGTACCTGAAGAATCTATGGTCGATGAACTTAAAATAGAAATCGATAAATTAGCAGCAGAATGGGAAAAAAATAAAAAAGAAGAAACTACAACATCATAATATATAAAATTAACGCTACCGGGTTGTCGGTAGCGTTAATTTTATGATTTACAGTTTTCACATATTCCATACACTTCAAGTTTATGTTTTTCAATATCAACTTGAGGTAATGCTTTTTTGATTTCTGTCATTGGGCAATAATCTATGACTTTTGTGTCTCCACATGAAGTACAAATAAAATGATGATGGTGATGAGAAGTACAAGCAATGCGGAATTTCATTTCACCATCTAATTCAGTACTTTCAATAATGCCTAACGTTTTAAAGAGATGTAAATTTCGATAAATGGTATCGAAGGATATCCCTGGGTAATTTTCATTCATGAGTTGTTGCACATATTTTGCATTGATATATTTATTCTCTTCAATGAAAATGTTAATGATATCTTTGCGCTTATCCGTATATTTATGTCCGTTATCCTTCAACATTCTTATTGCTTCTTGCGTTTTCACTCAGACTCACTCCTTTACCCTTCCCTTTTGTTAACTTTTGTGCAGCAAATGTCAAACCAAGTAAAATGATTAATATTACAACGATTACACCACCAGGAGAAATATCTAAATAAAAGGCGGTAACTAAACCAGTAATAACAGAAAATTCTCCTATTAAAATACTTAAACCTATAAATTGTTTGAACCCCTTCGTCCATCGCATCGCAATGGCAACTGGTAATGTAATTAAAGCACTGACGAGTAGAATACCAATGACGCGCATTGAAGCGGAAATAACTAATGCTACAATGACAATAAATAAAAACGAAATCCACTTGGGGATACCAATGACTTTACTATATTCTGTATCGAAAGATAAAATAAATAATTCTTTATAGAACAATAAGATAAATGCAACAACGAGAATTGCTATGATAACGATGGTAACTAAGTCACTATATGCTACAGCACTAATAGAACCAAATAATAATCCAACTAATTCTTGATTAAATCCATCAGCTAACGAGATAAAAATCGCACTCAAACCGATTCCTGAACTCATTAAAATAGGAATTGCAATTTCTTGGTAATTTGAATAAGAAGTTCTAAGTTTTTCTATTAAAAGCGCACCAACAATTGAGAATATAATCCCTGTCCAAATAGGGTTCACAAAAGAAAACGTAGCAGATGCACTAATCATAAACATACCGAATGAAATACCACTTAGCGTGACATGACTTAATGCATCAGCAATGAGAGACAAACGTCGCACGACAATAAAAGTCCCTATTAACGGTGCAATTAATCCAATCAAAATCCCGCTGATAAAGCTATAACGTATAAAATCAAAGTTTAAAATTGCATCTATCATTTACAACACGCCCTATCATGTTGATGATCAACAAATTTAATTGGATGGCCATATATTTTAGAGATTTCTACTTCATCTAGTGATTTAAACTCATTTGTAGAACCATGAAAATGAAGGTGCTTATTTAAACAAGCTACCTCAGTCGCTGTATCAGCAACAACGCCTATATCATGAGTTACCAAAATTATAGTGACACCTTCATGTTTAAGATGGTCTAATGTTTCGTAAAATTCACCAACATGTTTAGCATCTATACCATTTGTTGGTTCATCTAAAATAAGAACGGAGGGATCTGAAACTAAAGCGCGTGCGATGAGGACACGTTGCTGCTGACCACCTGAAAGTTCAGACACATTTTTATCTTTTAAAGCTGTGATGTTCAATCGCTCTAGAACACGATCAACTTTATGATGGTCTTCTCTGTTGAACCATCTAAATAGGCGTTTTTTACGCGTTAATCCACTTAAAATAACTTCCTTAACCGTAGCTGGAAAACCAGCAGTGACTGAGGAAGCTTTCTGAGAAACATAACTAATTTTGTCTGTCGTTAATTTTTTGTGATATGATGCACCATCTATAAATATGTCTCCCTGTTGGATTGGGAGTAATCCTAATATTAATTTCAATAAGGTTGATTTACCGGCGCCATTTGGCCCAACAATGGCTAAAAATTCACCTTTATTGATTTTTATATTGATATTTTCAAGTACTTTTTTATTATCAAAATAAAAGTCTATATTTTTAAGTTCAAATACAGGTTGCTCCATTCTCTCACCTCAACTTAATATAATACATATTTATGAAAGTGATGTAAATAGTAATGTTTACGAAAATGATATGGCGATTCATTAACCCCTAAATATAAAACTCTCAAAATCGATTAGTATCGTTTTGAGAGTTAAGTGTTAAAAGTGTCAGTTTTATAGTATAAATTTAGTGAAATATAAAACACTGTGTTGATATTAAATAGGTTAATAGTCTAACTGATGACGTATTGTTACAGTCACAAAAATTGAAATGTTTAATTTTGCGCCATAATTTTATTTTTCATTTCAGGGTCAAACTTACTGGCTTTGAGTGCCTCGATTTCAAATTTATAAGGTGGTTTTTTGTTTTTCTTATCATCACCAACATACGGTGTTTCCAAAATCTTTGGAATGTGTTCAAATTGTTTATGATGTACCACATAATTAAGTGCATCAAAACCAATGTGACCAAAACCTATATTTTCATGTCTGTCTTTATGTGCTTCTCGTGGATTTTTACTGTCATTAACGTGAACAACTTTAATACGATCTACCCCGATGATTTTATCAAATTCATTGAGTACGCCATCAAAGTCATTGACCACATCGTATCCGGCATCATGAATATGACAAGTATCAAGACATACAGATAATCTTTCGTTATGTGTGACTCCATCAATAATTTGTGCAATTTCTTCAAATGTACGTCCAACTTCAGAACCTTTACCAGCCATGGTTTCAAGTGCAATGCGAACGTCATTCTTATTTGTTAAAACTTCATTGAGTCCTTCAATAATACGCTTAATACCTACTTCGGCACCTGCGCCCACATGACTACCTGGATGCAAAACGATATCTTTAGCACCAATTGCTTCTGTACGTTCTATCTCATTTTGTAAGAAATTAACACCTAATTCAAATACCTCAGGCTTACTTGTATTTGCAATATTAATAATATATGGCGCGTGAACTACAATATTAGAAAGGCCATACGCTTGCATTGCCTTTTGTCCAGCTTCGATATTTAAATCTTCTATCGCTTTACGACGCGTATTTTGTGGCGCACCAGTATAAATCATAAAAGTGGACGCGCCGTATTTGTGCGCCTCTTCGGCAGATGCTTGTAACATTTTTTTACCACTCATAGAAACGTGTGAACCTATTAACATTCAAATCCAACCTTTATTTTTTATTTTTACGATCAAGACGTTTTTTACGTCTACTATGTTGTCTTTTTTCTTGACGTTTTAAATTTTCGACTTCTTGTTTGAATTTCTTTTTATAGCCTGGTTTAACTTTTTTCTTATTATTACGTTTCACTTTATTTTTCACTTGTTGTGTAATGTGATCTTCTTGTTTTTGTCTTAGACGACGCGTGTTATGTGCTTTGATAGGCTTTAATTCACCATTTTTAATATCAACATTTTCAAATTGATAGCCTTTTTGTTCAATTTGATGAATTAGATATTCTTCGTCTGGTTTATAAAGTGTGATCGCAATCCCTTTATAATTTCCTCTACCTGTACGACCAACGCGATGCGTAAAGAAATCTATATCTAAAGGCACATCATAATTGATTACATGACTAACACCTTCTATGTCAATTCCACGAGATGCTAAATCACTCGCAATGACATACTGGAAGTCTAAATTTCGAATTCGTTTCATTTGTTGTTTACGTTCACGAGGAGATAAGCCACCATGAATCATCCCTACTTGAATCCCTTTTTGATTTAGTTTTTCTGCTAAATCATCAGCATTTTCTCGACTGTTACAGAATATAATACCTAAATATGGATTAATCGTATCTATGAGTTCAATCGTCTTTTCTAACTTTTCAGTACCGCGTGTAGGTATTAAGTAAAATGTTATATTCTTCTTATTCTTTTGTTCAGTTTTTACTTCAACAAATTCTGGGTTTTGTAAATATTTATTTAAAAATGGATGTAAAGATTTCGGTATTGTAGCACTAAACACTGCCATTTTAGCCGATTTATCTAAACGAGACGCTATTTGATCAACTTCTTGAATTAGACCTAAATCTATCATTAAGTCTGCTTCATCAACGATAAGTTGTTGCGCTAAATGAACATGCAGCGCATTGGCTTTAGCTAAGTCATTAATTCTCGTAGGTGTACCGATAACGAGCTGAGGTTGTTGAGTTGTTTTTTGCTTATCTTTTTCAAAATCTGTTCCACCTATAAATAAACTCACTTTAATTCCTTTTTTATGATTAGCTAATTGAAGTGCAGCATGATAGAGTTGTGTAGCCAATTCTCTCGTAGGCGCTACAATGATAGCTTGTGGTTCGTTTATATCATTATCTAATAATTGGAAAATGGGTAGTAAAAATGAGTGTGACTTTCCTGTTCCAGTTTGTGATTGCCCTATAAGATTGACGCGTTTTAATAATCTAGGAATGACACGTTGTTGAACGTCTGTCGGTTGTTTAAAGTTTAATTCATCTATTGCTTCAATTAAACTTGGGTCAAAACTAAAATGACCAAATGGGTGCTTAGGCATGAATGGCCCTCCTTATTCTATCGTCCCTATATTATAAAGGAATTTACCTTAAATGAAAACTACTCATCAAAATTCAAAATAAGAATGACACGGTATAATTTCCTACCTTTGACCCATGCTTGAATAGTTTAAATTGCCTATTGAAGTTGTTATAATATGAAGTTGAAGGAGGGTACGTGTATATTATGGAAATTATTAAAATAACACCCAGGGGGTATTGTTACGGTGTAGTAGATGCGATGGTTATCGCACGTAATGCCTCTTTGGATCCAAACTTACCGCGTCCCATATATATTTTAGGGATGATTGTGCATAATAAACATGTAACAGATGCATTTGAATCGGATGGCATCATTACGTTAGATGGCCCAAACCGTCTAGAAATTTTAAACCAAATTGATTCTGGAACGGTAATATTTACAGCGCATGGCGTATCACCTGAAGTCAAACGTCGCGCAAAAGAAAAAGGGTTAACTTGTATCGATGCGACATGTCCAGATGTTGAAAATACACATGCCCTCATTAGAACTAAAAAAGCTGAGGGGTACCATATTATTTACATTGGAAAAAAAGGTCATCCAGAACCTGAAGGCGCTGTTGGTGTTGCACCAGACGTAGTACATTTAGTAGAAACAAAAAAAGATGTTGATGCATTACCTGAAATGCTGAAAGATAAACGTCTCATTGTAACAAATCAAACAACAATGTCTCAATGGGATGTCTTGCATTTGATGGAAGATTTACAAGAAAAATACCCTCATATTGAACAACATAAGGAAATTTGCCAAGCTACACAAGTACGTCAAGAAGCCGTCGCGGATCAAGCTGGTGCTGCTGACTTATTAATTGTGGTTGGTGATCCTAAGAGTAATAATTCTAATAGACTTGCACAAGTTTCTAAAGATATTGCTCACACTAATTCATATCGAATTGCGGACGTATCACAGCTCAAATTAGAATGGTTAGAAGGTGTTGAAACCGTTGCAGTTACTGCAGGTGCCTCCACTCCTACTCCGATTGTTAAAGAAGTTATAAACTTTTTGAAAGATTATGATCCATTAAATCCTGAAACGCATCAGATTCAATCTCATGTGCCAGTGGATAAAATACTACCAAAAATTAAAAAAGCTAAGCCAGTTAAAATTATGGAATAAAAAAACACGACAATTTTGTCGTGTTTTTTGTTTTTAGTAATACGTATAAGGGTCAGTATTTATTGAGGATGCTAAAATATTTAACGATTCATTTGGTTTAAGCCAATCTGATAAAAGTGTTACTAGACCCTCTTTCATGACATATTCACTATAATGATTGATATCGATTAAATTGATGCCTTCAATTTTAGCATCTAGCGCTTCATGATGCTTAATATCACCAGTTATGAAAACGTCGGCACCTTTTTTCTGAGCTAACGTTTCTAAACCGATGCCAGAGCCACCCACTATTGCGACAGTTTTAATCAAAGTGTCATTGTCTCCAATAAAACGAATGCTTGGCATATTTAAAACGGTTTTTAAATGATTGATGAAATCAGAAACTGTGTAGGATTGATGCAGCTGTCCAATCAAACCTAACCCTTGTTGTAAACTTTTTTCTAAAGGAATGAAATCATAAACTGGCGTTTCATAAGGATGATATTTTATAATGAGTTTTTCTGTTAAGTCACGTTGATGTTGGTCAATCATAAATTCAACTTTTAACTCTTCTACATTTTCAATTTGATTCAATGCACCTATAGTAGGATTTGCATCTCCTACTGGTTTAAATTGACCCGTTCCCATCGCATTAAAAAAAGCATATTCATAATTACCTTCTTTAGCAATACCTGCATCGCTCAATGCATTTTTAAATGCGTCAGCAGATGTTTGAGGTATAAACACTTGTACTTTATAATAGGATTTCATGTTAACATTTAAAAATTCAGACGCATTCAACCCAATGCGCTCAGCTAACATAGCGTTAACACCACGTGGGTGAACATCTAGATTTGTATGCAATGCGATTAAGTTGATATTATTTTGAATTAATGCGTATAAAATGGAACCATAACCTTGATTGGCTATGATAGATTTTACCCCTTTAAATATAAGTGGATGATGCGCAATAATGGTATTACACTGTTTTTCAATCGCCTCATTTACGACATCAATGGTGCAATCTAACGTTGTTAAGATTCCTTCTATATGATCTTCTGTATTTCCTATGAGTAAGCCGACATTATCCCATGATTCAGCAGAGTCGAAGGGTACGTGTTGATTAAGTGTATGCAGTAACGTTTTAATATTCATCATTTAACACCTCTTTGATTACATTTTCTTGGTGTGTAATGTCTTGATATCGTTGTACATGCTTATTTGGATCTAATTGTTTTTTTATATCCTCAAGCGCATCTAATTCTCTTTGCCACTTCTCTTCAAACAAATCTCCTTTAATAGGATGTAAAAAAGGTCCGAATTTAAAATCTAATGACGATAAATTCATTTGTCCTTTTTCAGCAACGATAATTTCATATATATGCGCACGTTCTTTTACTAATGTTTCTGTTATAATTTGATAACCCTTATTTTGTAAAAATCGTCTAATCGGTTCGGATTGAATGTTAGATTGAAGAACTAACCGCGGAAAATTAGGAATATGATGAAATCCATTTTCTAAAATACGTGTTATTAATGGCCCACCCATACCACATATCGTGACTGTATCAACATCATCTGTATCATTCAATATGGTTAAACCATCACCTAATCTTACGTCAATTCTTGACGTTAAACCATATGTTGCCACACTTTTTTTGGCTGCATTAAAAGGCCCTTTGATTACTTCTCCAGCAATCGCAGTTTGTATAATCCCTTGTTGGATTGCATAAATTGGTAAATAGGCATGATCAGAGCCAATATCAGCTATTTTTTCACCTATAATAAATTCACTTACTTTTAATAGTCGACGATTAATTGGAATCATGATGATATTTCCCTTCTATAAAAATAAGGGAGTACAAACAGGTAATCATATGTTTAACCATAGTGATACGACTGATTGCTCCCTTTTAGATAAGTATAAGTGACGTTTCAATTATAAACGACAGTATTAATCCATAAAATCTTTAAGTCGTTTACTGCGACTTGGGTGTCTCAATTTACGTAACGCTTTCGCTTCGATTTGACGAATACGTTCTCGTGTAACACCAAAAACTTTTCCGACTTCTTCAAGTGTACGTGTACGTCCATCATCAAGACCAAATCGTAAACGTAATACATTCTCTTCACGATCTGTTAAAGTATCTAATACATCTTCTAACTGCTCTTTTAATAACTCATATGCCGCATGGTCTGACGGACTTTGCGCTTCTTGGTCTTCAATAAAATCTCCTAAATGACTGTCGTCTTCTTCACCAATAGGTGTTTCAAGAGAAACAGGTTCTTGAGCGATTTTAAGAATTTCACGTACTTTTTCAGGTGGTAAATCCATTTCCTCACCAATTTCTTCTGGTGCTGGGTCACGACCTAAGTCTTGTAATAATTGACGTTGAACACGAATTAATTTGTTAATCGTTTCAACCATGTGTACTGGAATACGAATTGTACGTGCTTGGTCAGCAATCGCACGTGTAATAGCCTGTCTAATCCACCATGTCGCATAGGTTGAAAATTTAAAACCTTTGCTAAAGTCAAATTTTTCAACAGCTTTAATAAGGCCCATGTTTCCTTCTTGAATGAGGTCTAAAAAGAGCATGCCACGTCCTACATAACGTTTAGCAATGCTGACAACAAGTCTTAAGTTAGCTTCTGCCAATCTTGCCTTAGCGACTTCATCACCTTGTTCTATCCGTTTCGCAAGTTCAATTTCTTCTTGAGCACTTAATAAGTCTACACGGCCAATTTCTTTTAAATACATGCGAACTGGATCGTTAATTTTAACGCCTGGAGGTGCACTTAGATCGCTTGGATTTAATTTATCATCGGTATCAGAACTATCTTTTTCATTGACTAACTGAATATCATTATCATTAATCATGTCAAAAAATTCGTCCATTTGATCTGAATCCATGTCGAAGTTTTGTAATTTGTCTGCTACTTCTTCATGGCTTAGGTGACCTTCTTTTTTCCCTTTTTCAATTAACTGTTTTTTAACATCCTCTAGTGTTAGAGTAGGATCGATAGTCTCTTTTTTAATTACTTTTACCTGGTTATCTGACATACAAAGGCCTCCCGATATTAATCTTGACGCTTTAATCGATTTCTATTTTTATTCACTATCATTTCTAAATAATACTTTTGAGATGCGACATCTTTATTACGTGTAGCTTCACGTAGTTTTTCATGAAGTGTTTCAAGTGAATCTGAATTTCTATTTTCAGTCATTACTCTAATATAATCATCTATTTCGTTCTCATACGGTTCTCGGTTAAGCGGATAATCTACTAAATATATCAACGCTTCTTTAATTTCATGCTGATGCGTATAGGTAATACATTCACTGATATCAAATTGTTCATGTTTAGAATAAAAGTCTCGTAAAATATTAAATATACGTTTAAAATACTCATTTGTAAAGTCGGATTCATCAATATTTTTATGAAAACTTAAAAAAACATCTTTATCATTAATGAAATGTTTTAAAATTGCTCTCTCTGCAACAGCATGTTTATTTAAACGAACAGATTGTTTCTGAGGTGTATGATGCATGGTGTTCTGAGAGTCGTTATTGGGATAACGCTTTTCTACTTCATTATTTAGACTATCTGGTGAAACTTTAAACAAACTTGATGCATCTTGTAACACTTTTTTTCGTATAATATTTGAGTTTATTTTAGAAACATCATTTATAAACGTTTTGTAAAATTTTTCATAAGCTAAATCATTATTTTCGATTTGGTCTTGATGTTGCATTAATTTAAAGATTACAAATGATTTTTTCTCAGTATTGACGAACTCTAAAAATTTTTCTTTACCATATTTTTCAATGTATTCATCTGGGTCCATATTTTGAGGTAATTGAACTACAAAGCAGTTGATATTTTGTTCCAACAATGTTTGCCCCGTTTTTAATGCAGCTTGTATACCAGCAAAATCACCGTCAAATAATAATGTAACATGATTACATAATTTTCTTAAAAAGTGAATATGGTCTTCAGATATTTGTGTCCCCATACTTGCAACAACATGATTCAGTCCTGCCTCATCGGCTTTAATCACATCCATAAAACCTTCGAGTATAATTGTTTCATCATGTGAGCGAATATGTTTACGTGCACGATCTAAATTATAAAGTAATTTTCGTTTCTGAAATATTGGAGATTCTGGACTATTTAAATATTTAGGCTCCTGATTTTGATAAGTTCGCCCGGAATAACCTACAATGCGCCCTTGTGCATTGGCTAGTGGAAACATGATTCGATCTCTAAACCTATCATAATAGGTGAAATCATTTTCATTTCGTGATAAAATTCCCGCTTCATAACCTAAATGTAAATCAAATCCTTTTTTCTCAAAAAAATCAGTCGCGAAATGCGAGGAGTCAGGTGATAATCCAATTTTTCTTTCATTAATCATTTGATCAGTAAAACCACGATCATATAAATATTTTAAAGCTACTTCGCCTTCAACCGTTTTCGTTAAAATATAATGATAATATTCAAGTAATGTCTCATGCATTTGAATCATTTGTAAGTCGTTAGAAGCAATTTGATGAGATGTATCATTTGAATAAATGTCAACTTGAATGTTAATGCGGTCACCTAAATGTTTAACCGCTTCAGTAAATGAAACATTTTCAATTTCTTGAATAAATTGAAAAATGTTACCACCTTTTTTACAACCGAAGCAATGACAAATTTGTTTGTCTTCAGACACTGTAAACGAAGGGGTCTTCTCATCATGAAAAGGACACAAACCTATATAATTGCGTCCTCTTTTTTCTAGTTTAACGTACTCACTAACGACGTCTAATATATCTGTATTTTCTTTAATCTGATCAATGGTTGATTGTGGTATTCTCAAATTTATCACCTTTATTGATTGCTAGATTCCTATGAAAATGAGTGAGTTTTAATATTATACTTACTTTCAATTTGAAAAGAAATTATTATGCTCAATAATTTGTATAATATTATTAGCAGTTTCTTCAATAGCTTTATTGGATACATCTAATACAGGGC
>NZ_PPQF01000034.1 GCF_002901865.1 Staphylococcus agnetis | reverse complement strand
AGATGTGTATAAGAGACAGGTATATACCTTAATATAATGAATGATTAAAAAAATAGTTACAACTTTTTAACAAAATTAATAAAAATATTTGAACGTGAAGGATAAATGATAACAAATGAAATTGTTTAGTTATGATAAACATTCATATAGGGCGCTATTCTTTCACGTTTTTGAAAAGTCATCGTTTATGCTAATATGAAGATAATAGAAATAAGCTACGTATAGAACCTCATATCATTTCGGTATATTATTACAATCGTGAGGAGAAAGTTATGGAAATTATCTCTAAAATTATTGAATTTATCTTCGTTCAATTATCAAATTAGATAGGCATGTTCTCCACTTTTAAAAGAAAAAGACAGCAAAAGAAGGGATGAACAATGATGAATAGCAACATATTTTGGGAGAAGTTCGTTGAAAAATATCCAGAATATCAATCATATTCTTATACAGCATGGCAATTTGGAGTTGATGCGTCACATTTAGCAAATTTAGTGATTCAAGGTAAGAAAACAGCGACGACAAGCGTCTATACACTCTATGCCATTGATGCTGAACCTTTACCAAAAGCAGGAGACTTAAGTATTGTTTTGAGCGACACAAACGAGCCTATGTGCATTATTAAAACAACGCGTGTTGAAAAAGTACCTTATTGTGAGGTGATTGCGAAACATGCTTTTTTAGAAGGGGAAGGCGATCGCACATTATATTATTGGAAAAAGGCGCATGCGGAGTTTTTTAATGAAGAGTTTCATAAATATGGTTTAGTATTTAATGAACGTGAATTGATGGTTTGTGAAACTTTTGAATGTCTTTTTTATTAAAGTTAACCTCACAAACTTTCAACTTATTTACAGAAATTTTTAGCAGTTGATATCATGCGTTTACTAAACGTCTAATGATGATAATGTCAATTTTAAAAAAGACAAACCTTTCTCTTTAAAAGTTAGGTTTGTCTTTTGTCATGCGTTGTTCATGCTCGAGTAATTGTATCTTACGATGTAGACCACTATTAAATCCTCCGAGACTTCCATCTTTACGCAATACACGATGACAAGGGATTATAATAGAAATTGGATTTTGGCCTATTGCAGTAGCTACTGCACGCGTACTTTTTGGGCGTCCAATTTTTTGTGCAATATCACTGTAATTCACAGTTTGTCCCATATTTAGTTCTCGTAATGCTTGCCAAACACTTTGCTGAAAAGGGGTACCTGTATCCAATTGTAACGGGGTTGTAAAGGAGTGATACGCCCCATGTAGATAAGCAGTTAATTCGTAAATCACTTGATCGATTAAAGCTGAAATTGAAACTCGGACAAGGCGTCCGCGCTGCGTTAATTTTTGAAGTGCTGTCTCGTAATCTTTGGCATCTTTGAAGCTTAATAGCACAATAGCTTCTTCAGTTGCCACCGCGCGCATTTCACCTAATGGTGTCATAAAATCTTTATAATAGTATTTCATCTTGATTCCTCACATTATTTGGGCTTAAATCCATCGACACTGATAGAAACATTTTGTTTTCCAAATGCTTGTATCATTAAATTTTGTACATATTGATAGGCATCACGTTGAAACCAGTCCATTTCGTCGATAGATGCATAGATATTTTCTATATTTAATGATTGGGTTCGTCGCCCGTTAGAACCATCTCCCATAAAATAATCATCTACCGTCACCTGATCTGTATAAGGTTTTAATAATTCAGCGAACTGATCCGTACACGGCAATACAGGTGCCACTGCCACTTGAACCGGAATATGTGCTTGCTTTAATTTTTTTAGCGTAGACAATCGTGCTTGAATACTTGGTGCGTGCGGCGTAAAGTGACGGATGATTTCTTCTCGATCGGTTTCTATCGTCATGCTTACGATAAAGTCGCCTTTATACGTTGATAAAAGATCAATATCTCGTTGGATTAAAGTACCTCTAGTTTGTATAAATAAAAAATCTGGTGGCGTTTCATGCATTACTTCTAACAATTGACGTGTGACTTTATACTTTTTTTCAATCTGTTGATAGGGATCAGTTGATGAAGACATAAATAGGGTTGTAGGTCCTTTTTGTTTTGCTCTTAACAATTCCTTCTTAAATTGATTAGACACGTCTTCTTTAACGGTAACCCATTCTCCCCATGTTTTACCTGAAAAGAGCGATATAGGTGATTTTCTTACATAACAATAATGACAGCCAAATTGACATCCCATGTATGGGTTTAATGTATGTGTATAATCTGATAAGAAACCGCTTGCTTTTGTAAGAAATTGTTTAGGTTGTCGAAATTCAATATCCATATCATCATCCCCCTTAATATGAAACGACGAAATCAAATCTATGTTGATCTCGTCGTTAATCATGTGTTTGCATCTATGATGATTTATGCTTGTAATTCTTCGATTGCTAATGCGATTTTACTAAATACATGTTCAATCTCGTCTTTTTCAATACAGCTAAATGCAATTCGTATATCTTGTTCGTTAAGCGAGATAATACCAATTGAATATTTTTCAAGTAAATATTGGCGTAACGTTTCAGCATCAACACCGAATACTTGAAGTGCCATGAAATAGCCGGAATTAAAGTCATAAGGTTGCCATAGTGATTGGTACTCGTCTCTATAAACGATGTCTTTTGTCACATTATAGCGTTCACGTAATGTTTCGATGTTGTTTTGTATTTGTGCATCAAATGTTTCATTATTTTCTAAAACATATTGTACTGCTGCTTGAGATGGCGTTGCACCACTTGAAATGTTACTACGAATTAATCCTTTTAATTTGGCTTCTAATATCGATTTTGTTTCATCATCCGATAAACCAAATGTCATGAAACCAACGCGGAATCCCCATGCGAAAAACTCTTTTGTCGCGCCATCTAAACGTACGGGTAATACACGTTCATTTTGAAGTTGAGTTAATGCTGTGAAAATCGATTGTTCATATACTTCCTCGTAGAAAAGACCGTAATAGGCGTCGTCAACTACAGCAATGACATTAACACCACGCTGAGCAAGCTTATCTATTGCGTTAACAATACTTTGAACTTCAGGTTGCGTAGGTGTGTAGCCAGTAGGGTTGTTCGGATAATTCAAAATCAATATTACTTTCTCTTGATCAATTTGTTCTAATTTATTTACTAAACCTTCAGTTGTATAGTGTCCTTCGTTAGTAAAGATTGGGTATGTTTCAATATTTGCCTGATGGCGTACCCCGAAAACAAGCTTATAATTGCCCCAATTATGATTTGGTAATAAAAGGGTATCATTTTCATTAACGAACATATCACCAACTAAAGATAATCCGTGTGTCAGTGCATTCGTCACTACAGGTGTGCTTATTTGGTCTTCAGCAAGATCAGGATTTTCTTTCAACATTTTTTGTTTCCACAACAGTCGTAGTTGTTCTAAGCCTTGTGGCGGAGCATATGAAAAAACTTCATCCGTTGACATGTGATTAAACATATCATATAACGCACCTGCGTACATCTTTCCATCTTTTGTTGTGGCCATACCAATTGTCGCGTTATAGTCTGATGATTTTGCTTCAGCGGATTGTGTCAAAATACCTTTAGGGTAGTACATGCTTTTACCTAAATCAGATAGCATGTCTAATACGATAGGGTTTGAACGATTTAATGCGTCATTTAATGAGAGTGCTAGCGGGTTCATAAACGTCAACCTTTCCATAATTATAGATACTCTTACTATACCTTGAAATACATAAAAATTAAAGAGATGGAAAGCGTATTCAATGAATATCACAATCGAAATGGTCGGTAGGAAATTAAATATTAAATTTGATATACTAATACTAATTGAGGTGAAAGAATGATTAAACATTTAACTAAAATATTTTTACTGTTAGCGATTATTGTATTTTTAATAGGGGCATTCTTTCAATTCCAAGAAGAAGAAGCATCAGCAATAAAATTGTTTTTAGCCTCTATTTTGTTTATGATATGTGCTTTTATAAGCCGTAACAATGATAGGAAAAAGGGAAGATAACATACATCTGACATTTACGTACGCTGAGTCAATTTATTTGAAGAAGAGGGAAGATGCCTCTTCTTTTTAGCTTTTAAACCAAGTTATTTTTTGATGAGGTGGCTTAAGTTTAAAATGACCTAAAATTGATACATGAACAGTTGCGCTTCATTTGATAATTTTGTTATTGTAACCATGGTACTTGTTTACCAAACACTAATATATTTAATTTTAACAAGTTATTAATTTTACGTGATTATGATGATTTATGAAACCAAGAAGTTGTCACTAACATGTGAATATGTATTTTGAAAATTACAATGTTAAGAGGAATGTACAAACAGGTGTTTAATTAAGCTCTAATAAACTATCTTTGATTGCGAAAAAGTGAAAACAATATACACCTTTTGTGCCAAGAAATCAATTTTATATGGGAAAATTGGCTTGACCAAGTGACATATGACAACGTTTCTGTAACATGGATACAATAGGTTACATACATTTGGGTATTTTTTAAGAAAGTAATGGCAGCGATAACGACTTAAATATTGCAATAGGTACGTTAATAGAAATGAGGAGGACATTGATATGCATTTAAAAAATATCACAAAACGATATGGTGATAAAACAGTATTAGATGCCATAGATTTTGCGTTTAATGATAGTAAAATTGTGGGTTTAATAGGAAAGAATGGTGTAGGTAAAACCACCATTATGAAAATTATGAATGGAAACATCGTGAATTATTCAGGTGATGTTCAGATCGGCAAAGATGAAAATATAGGTTATTTAATCGAACATCCAAAATTATACGATAATAAAAGTGGTTTATATAATTTAAAGCTTTTCGCACATGTATTAGGTAAAGGTTACGATAAAGCATACACTGAATCTATTATTCGCGCATTCGGCATGGAATCGTATATTAAAAGAAAAGTAGGCAAATACTCAATGGGGATGAAACAAAAACTTGCCATTGCAGTGTCACTAATGAACAAACCTAAATACTTAATACTTGATGAGCCTACAAATGGGATGGATCCTGATGGTTCCATTGATGTTTTGAAGACCATTGAAAAACTAGTTCATGATTTAGATATGAAAATTTTAATTTCAAGCCATAAATTAGAAGATATTGAGTTGATATGTGATCGAGCAGTTTTCCTTAGAGATGGACATTTTGTTCAAGATGTTAATATGGCAGAAGGACAAACGTCAGATCAAACTCTAATACAAGTCGACCACAACGATTTTGACAATGCATTACAATACTTGGAATCTCATTTTAAAGTGATACAAAGTATAAGAGAAAATGGAGAAATTATTTTAAATGCACAACAAAGTTATCAACCTTTATTAAAAGGGCTGGCTACGATAGATATTTATCCTAATTTTATCGAAACACGTCGCGCTTCTCTGAGAGACACGTATTTCAATATTAATCAAAGAGGTGGCCAATCATGAACATCATGCAATTAATCAAATATGATATCATTAGTATTTTTAAAAGCCCATTAACTTATATCGCATTAGTGTTAGGGATTGCACCTGTTCTCATAGCTGTAGGTATTAATGTCGGTAATCATAGAGACGTAGATCCAGTCATTATGTTTAGTGTTGGAAAATGGTTCTTTTCACTCATCGGTTTAATGTTTATTGTTAAAACTATCACAAGAGATACAAGCCAAGGAACAATTCAACTATTTATCAACAATACGAGAAATCGTGTGAGTTACTTTATTGCGAAATTTGTATCGATAATCTTAATCTCTTTACTAATGACAGGTGTTGTTGTTTTAATGACATATAGCATTACTTGGACGACAAAAGGACCGTCATTTGAAACAAAATACGTATGGGAATTAATCGCGTTTTATCTCATGTTATTTATGATTTATGGTTTGGTATTATTTTTAATTAATTTATTTGTTCAAAAACCAGCATTAGTCTACACATTAGGTATTTTATTACTTTTAATATTACCTGTTGTAAAGCCATTTATTCCGTTAATTCCGGAAATTGGTGAAAAAATTAATGACGCTTTAAAATATATTCCATTCAGTTATTTAAGTGATATGTCGATGAATGTGGATTTAGATTTTACTAAATGGCAATGGGCGATTAATGCATTCACACTAATCATCTTCTTTATTATAAATATCGTTATTATTAAAAAGAGAGATATTTAACACGAACGCCATTTAGCGCTTAAATTGGAAATATTAATACGATAAGCCTTCAAAATTCGATGTATGAATTTTGAGGGCTTTTTACTATTTAATGATAATTAATGACGATAAGAAACGATGCTACTTCTATAAAATTTAGAGGAGAAAGCGTTTACACAAACGGCGAAGTATATTAGAATACTTGTATACAACTTAGAGGTGATATGATGAAAGTTCCTGAAAAATGGTTATACCAACAAAATACAGGTGAAAAAATTGCAACAGTATTACGCTTTAATATTATCAATGGCCATTATTTAGAACATACCGTTTTAACAGAAAATCAAATTGCGCAACAATTTAATGTGAGTCGTTCTCCGGTAAGAGATGCTTTCAAAATACTGAATCAAGAGCATATGATACGACTTGAAAGAATGGGGGCAGAAATTGAGCCATTTCCACAAACAAAACAGCAAGAACTCACTGATATTCGATTAATGATTGAATCATTTGCGTTTACTAAAGTCACTTCAAACGATGACATATCATTGCTTCTTCAAGACATGTACCAGACGCTTGAAATGATGCGTGTATGTGTTCAATTTAAAGATGCTGTGGGTTTTGCTGAATATGATTTACAATTTCATGAGCATCTCGTCTATGCATGTCATCACGATGCGCTTATGAATATATGGCAGTCTC
Organism: Staphylococcus agnetis; assembly: GCF_002901865.1. Classification (GTDB taxonomy): domain Bacteria; phylum Bacillota; class Bacilli; order Staphylococcales; family Staphylococcaceae; genus Staphylococcus; species Staphylococcus agnetis. Next base: position 8,031 of record NZ_PPQF01000034.1, on the reverse strand, counting down.
TTCGTCAAAAATTACTGTGCACGGTGTACATCAGTATGGCTACACGTATGGAATCTGATATCGATGACTTTAAACGCATTCTTGATAATCATAGATTGTATATAGAAGCTGTCAGGGACAGAGATAATACTAAAATGTATCAAGCGTTTAAAGCTAATTTTAGTGATTTAAATGACAACATTGGTGCTTTTTGGAGAACACAATAATGGGGGAGATTCATGTGAATACATTGAGTATAGGTGTAGATATTGGAACAACTAATACGAAAGCTGTGTTATTTGATAATTCAGGGCAAGTGCTCATCCATGAACAATATTCATATCCGCTCATCACAACTGACGCTGATACAGCAGAACAACATCCACAATCGATTTTAGAAGCGGTTGAATTCGTACTGATGAAGGTGATTCAGGCATCCAAACAATGGGGGGAACTCTCACATATTGCATTTAGTGCACAAATGCATAGTTTAATTATAGTTGATGAACATATGGTTCCACTTACAAATTCAATCACTTGGGCAGACAATCGTGCAAAATATTGCGCTGAAAAATTGAAACACAATCAAATGGGGGACTTAATTTATCGCAACACAGGGACCCCTATCCATGCAATGTCACCGCTATGTAAGTTGTTATGGTTCAAAGAAACACAACCTGATTTATTAAAAGCAACACATAAAGTGATTGATATTAAAACATTCGTTTTATATCACTTATCGGGTCAGTGTGTGACAGATATGTCAATCGCTTCAGCAACGGGTCTTTTTAATATTCATAAAAAATATTGGGATGATACGGCACTCAATCTTGTAGAACTCGCTTCACATCAACTCCCACAAGTTGTATCCACAACGTATTGCTTATCGATGTCTGAAAATGCTAAAAACCGTTTCCATTTACATAAGCAAGTACCAATGGTTGTTGGAGCGAGTGATGGTGTACTCTCCAATTTAGGTGTGGATAGTATGCGTCCTGGCGAAATTGCTGTAACTATTGGGACGTCAGGGGCTATTAGATCTGTAGTTCATGAACCGCTTATCGATCCAGAAGGACGAACATTTTGTTACATATTAGATGACTCACATTACGTCATCGGCGGTCCTGTCAATAATGGTGCTGTTACATTACAATGGCTCGGTGAACAAGTATTACACTATCCCCATCATTCAGAAGACCCTATTGATTTTGAAGAAATGATGCATCGTGCAAAATCTGTACCTATTGGTTCTGATGGATTAATATTTCACCCTTATTTATCCGGAGAACGTGCACCGTTATGGTCATCTGATGCAAAAGGATCTTTTATTGGTCTAACATTAGCACATCATCAAGGACATGTGATCAGAGCAGTGATGGAAGGTGTCATTTTCAATTTATATAGTGTTATGACAACTTTAACGCAGATTTCCAACATAACACCAACCTCCATTAAAGCAACAGGTGGATTTTCTAAAAATGAACTATGGAGGCAAATAATGGCTGATATATTTAACTGTCAAGTCATTGTACCGGAAGATTATGAAAGCTCCTGCCTTGGAGCAGTTATATTAGGAAAAAAAGCGTTGGGCCATCTTAATGATTATGAAGAAATATCATCGTGGATAGGTAAGACGATTTGTCATGAACCCATAAAAGGGCACGTCCAACAATATAAAGTACTTGGATCCATTTTTTTAGATATTCAAAAGCAATTGTTAACTACTTATAAACATATCGCAGTATACCAACAGCAATTTAAAAACCAAACAGATGAGAGGGATCACAATGATTTATGATATATGGCCTATTTTAAGTGTCGTTATCGGCATACTTTTATTACTAATACTGATTATGAAAGTTAAATTGAATACATTCATTGCATTGATTGTAACTGCAGTAACGACTGGGATATTGTTAGGTATGCCATTGGACAAAATTATGACTACCATTGAAACAGGAATGGGCGGAACGCTAGGTCATATTGCACTGATCTTTGGATTGGGTGCCATGTTAGGTAAATTATTAGCTGATGGCGGTGGTGCAACGCAAATTGCGGATACACTCATCGCAAAGTTAGGTCAACGTTATGTCATGTGGGCGATGGTAATTGCCTCGTTTATCATTGGGATTGCATTATTTTTTGAAGTCGGCTTAGTTTTGCTTATTCCACTCGTATTTACAATAGCCAAACGTATGAAGATATCACAGTTAACGATAGGTTTGCCCATGGTAACAGCACTTTCGGTGACGCATGGCTTTTTACCACCGCATCCAGGTCCTGTCGTTATTGCCAAAGAACTTAATGCGAATATTGGAGAAGTGTTGTTATATGGTTTTATTGTGGCTATACCAGTCACTATTATAGCGGGTCCTTTATTTGTAAAACTCGCACCTCGATTAAGTCCCCAAGCTTTTTATAGAGAAGGAGATATATCGTCACTTGGAGCGTCAAAGTCTTTTGATAAAGCAGAATTACCTAGTTTTAAATTAAGTACTTTCACCGCATTATTACCTGTCATTTTAATGTTAATTACCACGGTGTGGCAACTTATTTCGGGTCACCAACAAGGTGCAACGAATTTCTTTGAACGTATTCTTTATTTTACAGGGTCTGCTGGAACGGCAATGCTTTTAGCAGTTATATTTGCGATATACAGTATGGGTTTAAAGCAGCGTAGAAAAATGTCTGAAGTGATGGATTCTGTAACACAAGCAATCTATCCTATAGGAATGATGATTTTAATTATAGGGGGAGGGGGCGCATTTAAGCAGATTTTAATTGATGGTGGTGTTGATAAAACAATTGAGCACTTTTTTATCGGTTCTCAGTTATCACCGCTATTACTAGCTTGGTTAGTAGCAGCTTTATTGAGACTAGCATTAGGATCAGCCACAGTTGCTGCGATATCCACAACAGGTATTATTCTCCCTTTACTACAAACAGCTGATGTGAATTTAGCTTTAGTCGTATTAGCAATTGGCGCTGGCAGTGTATTTTGTTCGCATGTGAATGATGCAGGTTTTTGGATGTTTAAAGAATATTTTGGCTTAACCGTTAAAGAAACATTTTTAACATGGTCTTTAGTAGAAACGATTATATCTGTATCAGGTTTCGTTTTTGTTTATCTCTTAAGTCTAATTGTGTAAAGTGAATTTTCTAAGGGTATAACGTAGTAAAATATAAAGAGGTGACGATGATGCCCTGGACTATGTCAGATTATCCTAGCAGTTGGAAAAATTTAGAAAAACTTGAACGAAAAAAAGCAATCGATATTGGCAACGCGATGTTAAAAGACGGCTATAAAACATCAGATATCATCCCGATTGCAACTGCTCAAGCGGAAAAATGGTATCAAAATGCATCACAAGCAGAACGTGACCAGTTAAATCAAAAAAACATTACACAGCATGAGAAAAATCAATCAGCTAATCCTTCGTTAAATCAACGTGATGTACATGTTTATTTTGAAGATAACGTTTGGAAGGTTAAAACAGAATCCGCACAACAAGCAAGTGACACCTTTGACACTAAAAAAGATGCGATTGCACGTGCAAAAGAGATTGCAAATCATAAACAGACACGTGTTCAAACACATACAAAAGAATAAAAAATAACACACCTATCACGATGTAGAATTATGATAGGTGTGATTATATTTATAAACTTTTTATAATTGATTCGTATACATCGTTCCAAAATGTATGATCTGTTAAATATCGATTTCGAACCGTTTGATGAAATTCTTTTTCTTTATCATCATACGACTCATCTGATTGATCAGGTAAGTTTTGACGTAATGTATTAACGAACTTTTGAACAGATAATGCTCTTGGCCCCCATACTGCTATTTGTTCGTATTGATCATTCATAAAAATAAATATAGGTATCGCTCGTGCTCTCCCGTTCGTTAAGTATTGATCGATAAGATCGGTATTTTCATCTCTATAAAATGCACGTACTTCTAAATTAAGATGCTCAGATATGTGTTTTAAAATTGCATTATTCATCATTGCATCTGTGCACCAATCTTCTGTAATGATGAGTACATGTCTATACCCTTTATCTTTTAATGATTCTAATCTTGCATCATCCTTAGGAAAATCAAAACTATTGTAGATACTTAATAACCCCTCTTTATTAACATTCATATCTTCAATATATTGATTGATAGGTTTAGCCTGTTGATAATATGTTTTTAAATGCGCCATAAAAAACACCCTCCTTCGTTGATAATATTATACCAAGCTCTGTATTGAAAGAAAATTAAAAAGATTACAACAAATTAAGAATGTGACATTTACAATACAAATAATGGTACAAGGTTTAAATTTTTATTGGTTCAAATTATAATTTTAAGTGTTGAAATTATTATTTGAAAAAAGGGGGGAGATTAATGGATAAAATTACTTTCTTAAATGAATTAGAACATCAATTAAAGCGGCTACCTAATGATGTGATTGATGATATTATGAATCAATACGAAAATCATTTTTATAAAGAAAATGAGAAAGGTAAGACAGATCGCGAAATTATATTATCTCTCAACAAGCCAAAACATATTGCAAAGAAAAAATATGCTAAATATGCTGTTAATGATGCTGAGAAAGAACCTGATTTTAGTCATTTAAGACGTGCTGTTCTCGCCACAATTGGAATGAGTATAGTGACGTTATTTTTTGTCGTTGTCCCATTAATTTTCCTTCTATTATTAATTATTATTAGTATTTTTATCTCATTAGGCATGATACTCGCACCTATTATTGTTTTCCTGACACAGTTGTATTCAGGAATTACTCAATTTTCACTAAGTAATTATTTATTTAGTTTTGCGTATTCTGGCTTAGGTATTATGTTATTTGTAATTATAGTTAAAGTAGTTTGCCTTTTACGTATTGCCTTATTACGTTATTTAAAATGGAATATAAATTTTATTAAAAAAGGGACATTTCAATCATGAAACGATTATTTTTAATGGGATTAACAATGTTTCTCATATTTTTCTTAATGGGAACACTCGTATGGTTCTTGTTTGAATCACACCATAGTCAAACACAAACTACTGAAAAAGCGTTTAAGAGATCGAATATTGAAACTTTAAATGTAAATGCTAACAATGCGGATGTATATGTAAAAAAAGGCTCTCACTTTCATGTAAAATATGATGGTAAAGCCAGAGTTAATATTTCTAAGCAAAATAAAATACTTCAAATTTCTGATAGTCAAGCCACTAAGAAGCGCATGATAGATGTCAATCCGTTCAATAAGTCTAAAGAACGATTAGAGATTACAGTACCTGAGAAATATTTAGAAGAATTAAATTTGACTACGCGTGTAGGCGAAGCGCATATTCAAGGTATAAAAAGTAAAAGTGTCACGATTTGGTATGAATCTACGGGTCAAGTGAACATTGACCATTGTCAGTTTAATGCTACAAATATTAAGGCTAAGGATTCATTTGTTAATATCACTAATAGTAGTCTTTCGGATTCTGATATATCAGTGCAAAAAGGGAAAATCACTGTTAATCAAGCACTTGTACGTAAAAGTGTTTTCAAAGTTAGTGAAGGTAGTATGATTCTTAACAATTTAAAACCGGAATGTGATTTTAAAGGGGCTGTTAATCATGGTGAAATTTCAATGCGTTATTTAAACGCACCTGAAGATGTGATGCTCAAGTTAAATCCAGAAAATGGGAATATCAATATGAACACACCACATTTACATCAAGGGAAAAATGGTAAAGGTACACACCTCATCGAACTTTATACGAATCATGGTGATATAAATATTAAATAAAAAGAAGGAACGTTATTAGCTTTGCAACAAGCGCTTTATAACGTTCCTCTTTTTGTTATAAGTTTAATGCGTGGCAAATGGAATTTCTGTATCAATTTGGCCCTCTAAATGTGTGATTTCAATTGTTTCGGCATTTAACCATTTACCAAAGTTTAAAGCTATTGGTGGTTGTCTTTCACCTAAACTGATCCAAGCAGTTAAAGTTTTTGGCTCATACATAGTCGTATGTATTGTCCCGCTCCAACTTTTGAACAATTTACTATAAATACCGTATTGTGGATCGTTAAACCGCTTAAAGATTTCAAAACGATCGCCTTGGTTTTTTATTTGATACTCAAGTTGCTCTAGTCTTTCTTTAGATTCCTTAATATAGTTTCTATTCTCATGTGTTAAATATTTAAAATGATTAGTACACGTATCATCATAACGTACATGTATGTTTCTAGGTGTCACTTCAACGATTGCATGTTTACCCGTTTGGTCTTGTAATATATAGCTGAAAGAGCTACGGTGAGGGATAGTTTGAAGTAGTTTAATGCCTTCTTCAACATTACGGCACGTTTCTAAGATAAGACGACCTATCATATAACAAACAAAACCATTTGCTGGCTTTTTACGATGCATAAAATTATATGCCATTACCAAACCGTGTTCATTCATACCATCCATCCGGCCTGTTGTGCGAGACATAGGACCTATCTGAGCGTAACCACCATCTGTAGGACGGTAAAGTTGATAACGACCATCGTATGTCGCTGGGTGATAGTCATAGTTTCTTACGATAAAATCTGGTCCAACAAACACTGTACATCCACTATCTGGTAAGTCTGTAAAACGGTAATGTGCGAAATTTAATATTGCTTGCTTTGTAGAAATGTTCAAAGTATCCTGAAGACCTTTGATTTCTTCCCATATCGCTGGTGCAAATGTTTGAAATATACGGTAGGTTTCAGGTATATCGATATCAAAGCGTGGCACGCGTTTTTTCCATTCTTTCTCTCTATTTTTTAACATTTGAGTCGTCTGCATCCACTGTGCAACTTGAACGCCATAATCATAATGTGTTCCTTCAAATGTTTGTATATCTATACGGACGTCCTGCATCATTCATATTCCTCTCTGAAATCTATTTAACACAATTTGTTACGATGTTGTAATACTTCTTTAATGGAATTTGTATATTAACACTCATATAATAACATTATCTACAATTATAATTATTGAATAGCTCATTTAAGGAGTGATTGTAATGTGGCTTGAAGCATACTTACGCACTAAACGATGGTTATATCGCAACTTTGTAAGTTAAAATGAAAAAGATTGTTACAAACTTGAAGCAACCGTTTCAAGTGGGGTAACAATCTTTTTTTATTAAACATCTGTTACATTAGGAGTAATGTAAACGGTTTTTATTTTGTTATGTTTACTAGAGCTATCACCGAATGTTAATGTGACTAACGTTTTAGTTTGTTTCTTGTAATCTTGATTTTCATTCGTGTAAGTATAAAACATAATCATTTGGTTGCCGTGAATATGAGCACGATGAATCATTTCAAAATTCCACTGTAATTGAGAATCAGCTTCTACAGCTGCCATACGTGTGGCTAACAAATGAATGAGACGTGATTTATTTAAGGCAATTGGATCTCCGAAATCATTGATGTAATACGCAGAAACCGTATCGTCAATCATGTCTGATACACGTTCAAGATCATGATTTTTCCAAGAATTAAGAAATGATATATAAGGCATTGGCGTTACCTCTTTCTTACTGTTATTGTATTAAATGTAACATATTTTTATTGCGATATGAATAATAAGGAGTAATCGTAGAAGAAAGGGGTATAAGTTTCTTGTGACATATTGAGTATGTTATAATCATACATAGATAGACTAAACATTGGGATTTTGAGGTGAAACATTTATGTGTAAATTTATTGCTGGTATCTTTAAAGTATTCTTTGCTTTAATGCTTGTAATGACTGTACTTGTAGGTCTAGGTGTTGCTGTATTAGCATTTGTATTTAAAAAAGACTTTGAAGATATTGAAAACAAAACAAAACAAATTATTGCTGATATTGAATCAAATCAATCGTAATCTAAAACGAACACAATTTTGTGTTCGTTTTTTTGTTTCCAATTGAAATTTGTTCAAATGCATAACTATCTATCTACATTATATAAGTTTTGTTGAATAATTTTTAAATAAAGGGTAAGGTGATGATTTTGTATCAAAGTCAAAATGTACTCGTT
>NZ_PPQF01000033.1 GCF_002901865.1 Staphylococcus agnetis | reverse complement strand
ATTTTATATTTCTTATCCTTTAATAATATGGTAAACTTTGAAAATGTGATGAAAACGGAATATAATAATAGAGTAAGCGTTTCCAAGGAGGTAAAAATAATGACGGTAACCATTTATGATGTGGCACGTGAGGCACGTGTATCAATGGCAACGGTTTCTCGTGTGGTGAACGGAAATCAAAATGTAAAACCTGAGACGAGAGAAAGAGTTAATGAAGTAATTAAACGTTTAAATTATCGTCCAAATGCTGTAGCGAGAGGCCTTGCAAGCAAAAAAACAACAACAGTTGGTGTGATAATTCCCGATATTTCAAATATTTACTATTCCCAACTTGCTAGAGGGTTAGAAGATATCGCCACAATGTATAAATATCACACAATTATTTCAAATTCAGATGATGATCCTGAAAAAGAAAAAGAGATTTTTAACAACTTATTAAGTAAACAAGTAGACGGTATCATCTTTTTAGGTGGCACATTAACTACTGAAATTAAAGAACACATCGCTAAAGCTTCTATTCCTGTAGTTGTTTCAGAAACTAATGGTAAAGATGACGGCATTGCTTCTGTAAATATTGATTTTGAGAAAGCGAGTCAAGAAATTACAGAACATTTGATTCAATCTGGTGCTAAGAAGTTTGCATTTGTAGGTGGCGGTTATTCTAAAAAAGCTCAAGACGATGCGTTAAAAGGATTAAAAGCACAATTATCTAAACACGATTTAGAGGTAGATGACCATTTAATGTACGTAGGAAACGAGACATATAAAGATGGCTTACGTGCGTTTGAGAAATTAAGCACATACCAACCAGACGCTGTTCTATCTATCAGTGATGAACAAGCTATAGGTATAGTACATGGTGCAATGGATCAAGGCATTCGTGTTCCAGAAGATCTTCAAGTCATTAGTTTTAATAACACACGTCTTGTTGAAATGGTTAGACCACAACTGTCAAGTGTCATTCAGCCGCTTTATGATATAGGGGCAGTAGGTATGCGTCTTCTTACAAAATATATGAACAACGAAGAAATTGAAGAACCCAATGTTATCTTACCGCATAAAGTAAGATATCGTGGCACAACAAAAGTATAAACAATAACCCTTGTATTCGCCCGAAGTTAAATTACAGATAACTGTATTTTAGTCAAACATTGGGATACAAGGGTTTTATTGCATTTAAAAATTAATTAAAACCAATTTTTAATTTTTGTTGCGACACTCAAATTTTTTTGAGTAATTTCTGCAATTCTAGGAATAGACGTGTAGTCAGGAAATGATTCTTCCCAATTTTCAGGAATAGGTACAGGACTATAATGTTTCCATTTAGAAAGCCATGCTTCAGGTAAACGTCCTTCTAGTGGGGGATGATCAATTAAACTTAAATAGACATGACTCCAAGCCCGAGGAACAACACGCCATATGTTGTAACCCCCTCCACCAAGCATGACAATTTTTCCATTAGCATATTTTTTAGCGATTTCATTTACAAAATAAGGGATTTCATAAAGTGTATTCAAATCACAATGCATGTGAGTCAGTGGATCTAAATAGTGAATATCGGACCCATTAACGCTAATGACAAAATCAGGGTTAAATGTTGTTGCAACAGCTTCTAGCGTATCTTTAAATACGGTCATAAAACTTTCATGTTCTGTATAAGGCTCAAGAGGGACATTCACTGTATAGCCAAAACCTTGATCATCGCCACGTTCTGTGTAATGACCAGATCCTGGAAATAAAAATTTACCAGTCTCATGAATAGAGTAATTCATCACGTCATTAGAAGTATAAAATCGCCATTGTACACCGTCACCATGATGCGCATCAGTATCTACATATAATACACGTTGACCATAGTTATGAATGAGATGATGAATATAAATAGCAGCATCGTTATACACACAAAAGCCATTGGCACGTCCTTCTAGCGCATGATGCAAGCCACCACCTAAATGACAGCCATTATCAAACTGACCGTCCATAATTGCATCAATTAAATTTAGACCACCACCAACGATGTTGGCCGCACTTTTATGAATTCTAGGAAAAACATGTGTATCTTCATCATCTAAACCATATTTTGATTTTTCATCAGGGTTAAGTAAATTACGTTCACCACGTTTTATTGCCTGAATGTAGTCATATTTATGTACCGTCGCGATTTCATCTTCTGTTGCGATTCGAGGTTTTATGATTTGCGTTGGCTGCAAAAGGCCAGTAGATAGTAATAATTCTGTCGTTAATTTGAGTCGCATTTGATTAAAAGGATGTTTATTATGAAAGCGATACTGTAAAAGTGTATCAGCATAAACATAGCCCGTTCGTTGTGTTTGTTGATCTCCCATCTCACATACCCCCATTAAAAAAAGAACCGATTCATATAGCGAATATCATCAAATGCGCGCATTTGTTCAACTGTAATATTTTTGCCTATTCGCGCCATTAAACAATTGGCAGGATGACTCGTAATTTCAGGATCATCTGTTGCAAAAACCTCTAAACCTCCATTGGACATCATTCGTTGCATTAATTTTTTATATTCAAAAACGTCTAAACCAGAATTTTTAAGGTCCCAATGCCAGTAATATTCAGTCGTAATAATAATATAATTTTCTAGCTCTTTACTTCTTGTGCTTACTTTTAAAAGTTCACGACCTAGACCGAAATTTCGATAGGGTAAACTGATTTCAATTGCACCAAGTTCAAGTAAATAGGGCAAATTACCTGTAGACCATCGTTCCATTGGATCGGGATATAGATAAGTCACATAGCCCACGATGTGCATTTGATCTCGAATAATATAAATTCTTCCTTCATCTAGCGTACTAATATCCTGAATCGCTTCAAATTGTTCAATTGGTATTCGAAAAGCATTGAGGCCCTCATCAAATGTCATTTGTTCTAATTGTTGCTTTTCAACGGGTCCCTCAATGATAATCGTTTTATCGTTGACGACGACAGTTTCTTTTTCATATGTTTTAATATGTTCCATGAGCGACTCCTTTCAATTTCTTATATTACTCATAGTATAGCCAATTCATTCCCATTTTTCACGCATTATTCAGAATAAGTATAATTTTTTGAAAACATTGAATTCATGCGCTATAATTGCATTGAAAGCGATTTCAAACAAGGGGGTAATCCACATGAAAGTCGAAGTTTATAAAGGGGAAGAAGGAAACTTCAATTTAAAGGATTATGAGAGTACTTATAAAAATTTTAAATGGGAAGATGTTGAAAAAGCATTTTCTTGGTATGATACTGGAAAAATAAATATGGCATATGAATGTATTGATCGCCACGTTGATGAAGGAAAAGGCGATAAAATTGCCTTGAATTATAAAGATGATTCTCGTACTGAACAGTATACATTTGAAGATTTGCAAAAAAAATCAAATCAAGCAGCTAATGTACTAAAAGATAAAGCGAATGTCCAAAAAGGTGATCGTGTGTTCATATTTATGCCACGTACACCTGAACTCTATTTTGCATTTTTAGGAATTTTAAAAATTGGTGCAATTGTTGGGCCATTATTTGAAGCTTTTATGGAAAAAGCTGTGAAAGACCGTTTGGATAATAGCGATGCAAAAGTCATCATAACAACGAATAGTCTACTACCACGTATACCTAAAGATGATTTACCGCATCTAGAAACAATTATTATTGTAGACGATGAAGTTGATGAGCAATATGTCGACTTTAATACATCGCTTAAAGAGGCAAGTACAGCTTTTGATATTGAATGGTTAGATAAAGAGGATGGATTGATATTGCACTATACATCTGGTTCTACAGGTCAACCTAAAGGTGTAGTACATGTCCAAAATGCGATGTTCGTGCATTACATATCTGGCAAATACGTATTAGACCTACAAGAAGATGATGTTTACTGGTGTACTGCTGATCCGGGATGGGTGACTGGTACATCCTATGGTATTTTTGCGCCGTGGCTTAATGGGGCAACAAACTGTATTGCTGGAGGTCGTTTTTCACCAGAAGCGTGGTATAGTATGTTAGAGCAATTTAAAGTGACGATTTGGTATACTGCACCCACTGCCTTACGCATGTTAATGAGTGCAGGTGATGATTTAGTAGAAAAGTATGATTTATCTTCTGTACGCACTATTTTATCTGTCGGAGAACCGCTCAACCCTGAGGTAATCAAATGGGCGAAAAAGGTATACGGTAAACGTGTATTAGATACATGGTGGATGACTGAAACTGGCGGGCACATGATTGTGAATTACCCTAGTATGGATATCAAATTAGGTTCTATGGGTAAACCGTTACCAGGTATACAGGCCGCAATTATCGATAACGAAGGCCGCGAATTACCACCAAATCGTATGGGTAATTTAGCAATTAAAAAAGGTTGGCCATCGATGATGTATAAAATTTGGAAAAATCCTGAAAAATATCAATCCTATTTTATCGGCGATTGGTATGTTTCTGGAGATTCCGCTTATCAAGATGAAGACGGGTATTTTTGGTTCCAAGGACGCGTAGATGACGTTATTATGACAGCCGGAGAACGTGTAGGGCCTTTTGAAGTTGAATCAAAATTAGTAGAACATGAAGCTGTTGCAGAAGCAGGTGTGATTGGCAAACCTGATCCCGTTAGAGGAGAAATTATAAAAGCGTTTGTGGCTTTACGACAGGGCTATGAACCTTCTGATGATTTGAAAGAAGACATTCGTAAATTTGTTAAAGAAGGACTTGCTGCACATGCTGCACCACGAGAAATTGAATTTAAAGATAAACTTCCGAAAACACGATCTGGTAAAATTATGAGACGTGTACTTAAAGCCTGGGAATTGGATCTACCAACAGGAGATTTAAGTACGATGGAAGACTAATCAAGTTAACAAATATATTAATTAAAACATGGTGTGGGCGTATTTGTCGCACCATGTTTTATTTTTGATCTTCATCTGCACGGGTCAACCGCTTTTATTCGACAACAACGTCAGAGTTCGTTATTATTAAACGTGGAAATAGTTTTTTTTATAACTGTTTGTATGCGTTTACATACGCGTGAAAGTTTATGAAAATCATTTAAGGGGCTGAATATTGTGAGTCATTTATCAGATTTAGAAATTGCGAATCAAGCAACATTAAAATTTATTAGTGAAATTGCCAATAAAGCAGGTATTTCAGAAGATGCTTTAGAGCAATATGGTCACTATAAAGCTAAAATTGATATTTCTAAAATCAACACTAAAGGTGAAAAAGGTAAAGTTGTCCTTGTTACAGCTATGAGTCCAACACCAGCTGGTGAAGGTAAATCAACAGTAACAGTAGGATTAGCAGATGCGTTTAATAAAATTAATCAAAATGTAATGGTTGCATTACGTGAACCAGCGTTAGGTCCTATTTTTGGTATTAAAGGTGGCGCTACTGGGGGAGGTCGTGCTCAAGTTTTACCTATGGAGGATATTAACCTTCACTTTAATGGGGACTTCCATGCAATTACGACTGCGAATAATGCACTTTCTGCATTTATTGACAATCATATCCATCAAGGTAATGAATTAGGTATTGATCAACGTCGTATCGAATGGAAACGTGTCCTTGATATGAATGATCGTGCTTTACGTAATGTTGTCGTAGGTCTTGGTGGACCAACACAAGGTGTACCTCGTGAAGATGGTTTTAATATTACGGTTGCCTCAGAAATTATGGCAATTTTATGTTTAAGTACAGGTATTACAGACTTAAAACAAAATATCGCGAATATTACGATTGGTTATACACGTGACCGTAAACCAGTTACTGTTAAAGACCTTAAAGTTGAAGGTGCTTTAGCGATGATTTTAAAAGATGCGATTAAACCAAACTTAGTACAAACCATTGAAGGGACACCAGCATTAGTACACGGTGGACCGTTTGCAAATATTGCTCATGGTTGTAACTCTATTATTGCAACTGAAACTGCACGTGATTTAGCTGACGTCGTTGTTACAGAAGCTGGATTTGGTTCTGATTTAGGCGCTGAAAAATTTATTGATATTAAATCACGTAAAGCTGGATTTGAACCTAGTGCAGTCGTATTAGTTGCTACTGTACGTGCATTAAAAATGCATGGTGGTGTGGCAAAAGATAACCTTAAAGAAGAAAATGTTGAGGCCCTAAAATCTGGTATTAAAAACTTAGAACGTCATGTCAATAATATCCGTAAATTCGGTGTTGAACCTGTAATTGCGTTAAATGCATTTATTCACGACACTGAAGCAGAAACACAATTTGTTCAAGAGTGGGCTGAACAAAATAATGTACGTCTCTCATTAACTGAAGTTTGGGAGAAAGGCGGAGAAGGCGGAATTGACTTAGCACAAAAAGTGTTAGAAGTGATTGAACAACCTAATAATTTTAAACGTCTTTACGACTTAGAATTACCTCTAGAGCAAAAAATCGAAAAAATTGTAAAAGATATTTACGGTGGTTCGAAAGTAACATTCTCTAGTAAAGCGCAAAAACAGTTAAAACAATTTAAAGAAAATGGTTGGGACAACTATCCTGTATGTATGGCTAAAACGCAATATTCATTTAGTGACGACGCTACGCAACTTGGTGCACCTGAAAACTTTGAAATCACGATTCGTGAACTAGAAGCGAAAACAGGCGCAGGATTCATCGTGGCATTAACTGGTGCGATTATGACGATGCCAGGTCTTCCTAAAAAACCTGCAGCGTTAAATATGGATGTAACACCAGATGGTCATGCTATTGGATTATTCTAAAAATCGAATCTCAGCATTACTATTATGCTGAAATTAAAAAAACACCTTCATCGTACATGCGAACGCATGTGCTTTGAAGGTGTTAATTTTTAGAATAACCAAGTTATTTAAGTATAGGTAAAATAGGAAGTTTTATAAACGATGATACAGCATTATATAAATTTTTCTTGAATCGGGTAATCTAATGCTTGTTTATATTGTTGTTCTGTAATCATATTTTCAATATACATACGTTTTAACACATATCTTTGACGATGTATTGATGGTTGAATGGCTTCATGTGATTTAAGATGACCTTCTTTTGTATACGGGGTATAGAAATAAGGGCTTTGAACCAGTCCGGCAAGGTATGCAGCTTCTGGTAAGTTTAATAATTTAGGTGGCTTCCCGAAAATACCATAAGAAGCGGCCGTAATCCCTGTAATGTGCTGCCCGTGTTGGTTACGTCCAAAAGATACACGGTTAATATACGTATATATAATCTCGTCTTTCGTCATTATATTTTCTAAACGCATCGCGTACATGATTTCTTTTGCTTTACGATCGTAGGTCTTTTGGTTAGAAAGCAATTGATTCTTAACTAATTGTTGCGTAATCGTGCTACCTCCAGTAGGGTGGTCGCGGTTGAAAATATCTTGATACATTGCTCTAAAAATGGCTTTAGGTAAAATACCATGATGTGTATAAAATTGTGCATCTTCACTAGACACAATTGCTTTCGTTACATATGGTGAAACTTCAGCGGGACCGGCAATCAGTATCGGTGTTTGTTCATTGTAAAGTGCTATTAAATCGACATCACTTGATTGTACTTCAGGCAATTCAGGTAAGTTGGTAACAGCTTGAACGAGAGCATCATCATTAATATCATCTGTTTTAGAAACAATACTCGCAAAGTAACCTAATGCTAGCCCTATAGATAATATGAGTAACCAAATAGAACAAACAATAGACAGTATAAAGAGGCGCTTGATGTATTTAAAATAGTTATCATAGTGCTTTAAAAATTGTGCGATTTTTGATACTTGTGTCACCTTTTTATGGCCTCCTTTTTTCACATATAGTATAGCATAGTTTTATTTATTGGTATTTTTTATTATCATCATTAACATTGACTTTTCAATAGACACATTTTATAATATGAATCATTATAAATAAGTATTGAAGCTTAGGACAAGTAGCTTTAAGTTTATTTTCTAGAGAGTCAGTGGTAGGTGGAAACTGATAAATAACTTTAAGTGAATACACCTATAGATATGCTTTAACGTTTTAGCAATGTACGTAACATTGTAAGAGTATCCAAGTATGGTGGTAACGTGCAGAAGCGCCCTTACGTAATCGTAAGTGGTGTTTTTTTATTTTTTAAGGAGGTTTTGTAATGGCAAATCAATTATTAGAAGAATTACAATGGCGTGGTTTGATTTATCAACAAACAGATGAGGAAGGTATTGAGAATTTACTGAATAAAGAACAAGTCAAATTATATTGTGGTGCTGACCCAACAGCTGACAGTTTGCATATTGGTCATTTACTACCTTATCTGACTTTACGTCGCTTTCAAGAGCATGGTCATAGACCTATTGTATTAATTGGTGGTGGCACAGGAATGATAGGTGACCCTTCAGGGAAATCTGAAGAACGTGTCTTACAAACGGAAGAACAAGTTGAACAAAATGTAAAAGGTATTCAAAATCAAATGACACAATTGTTTGATTTTGAAACAGAAAATGGACCTATTTTAGTGAACAATAGAGATTGGTTAAGTCAAATTTCTTTAATTGAGTTTTTACGTGATTTTGGTAAGCATGTGGGTGTGAACTATATGCTTGCGAAAGATTCTATTCAATCTCGTTTATCAAATGGGATCTCTTATACTGAATTTACGTACACGATTTTACAAGCCATTGATTTTGGGCATTTAAATAGAACTTACGATTGTAAAATTCAAATTGGTGGTTCAGATCAGTGGGGGAATATAACAAGTGGCATTGAGTTAATGCGCCGTATGTATGGTACAACAGATGTTTATGGCTTAACAATTCCATTGGTAACGAAATCAGATGGGAAAAAATTTGGTAAATCTGAGTCAGGGGCTGTTTGGTTAGACAAAGATAAAACGAGCCCTTATGAATTCTATCAATTTTGGATTAATACGAGCGATGAGGATGTTATTAAGTTCTTGAAATATTTTACATTCTTATCACAAGATGATATTGAAGCGTTAGCGCAATCCGTTGAAAAGGAACCACATTTACGTAAAGCTCAAAAAGCACTTGCCGAAGCAGTAACACGATTTATTCATGGAGAAGAAGCATTAGCTGAAGCAGAACGTATTTCTAAAGCTTTATTTAGCGGTGACTTAAAAGCTCTGACGGCTAATGAAATTAAAGCAGGCTTTAAAGATGTGCCACAAGTGACGATTTCAAAAGCAACAACAAATATTGTAGACGCACTTGTAGAAGCAAAGATTTCATCTTCTAAACGTCAAGCCCGTGAAGATGTGACTAATGGTGCAATCTATATCAATGGTGAACGTCAACAAGATTTACAATATACACTTTCTGATGATGATAAATATGATGACAGTTTCACGATTATTCGACGAGGCAAAAAGAAATATTTTATGGTTAATTATGCATAATAAAAAGTCCCTTTTCAGATTGCATTCTGTTAAGGGACTTTTTTAAATTAATTTGCTGAATCAAGAGTGACTTTAACTTTTATAGATTTACCATCACGATTTACAGTAAATGTAACATCGTCACCTGGTTTTTTATCTTTGTAAAGATAACCACGTAAATCTGAATCGCTCTCAACTTTATGTCCATCAAGTGCAGTGATGATATCGCCACGTTTTAAATCAATACCTTGACGTGGGACATTAGCAACGTAGACACCTGAATTTGTCTCTAAGCGGCGCTTATAACTATCGGGAATATCAGCTACATTAATCATTTCAATACCAATTGAAGGGCGTTTCACTTCACCATGGTTTACAAGTTGTTCAATCACAAGTTTAACCTCGTTGCTTGGAATCGCAAAGCCAATACCCTCTACTTGAGGTGCTGCAATTTTTAAAGTATTAATACCTACAAGGTTACCGTTTAAATCCACTAATGCGCCTCCAGAGTTACCAGGGTTAATAGCAGCATCTGTTTGGATAACGTTCACTTTATTACCACCGGCTGATGTATCCGTCGTAATGGTGCGTTCTTTTGCGGAAATAATACCTGACGTTACAGTGTTTGCAAACTCTAAGCCTAATGGATTACCCATCGCAAACACACTATCTCCGGTTTTGACTTTACTAGAGTCTGCAAATGACATTGTTTTAATGTCATCTCGATCTTTAATTTTCAACACGGCTAAGTCTGTTAAAGGATCTGTACCGACTAATTCTGCATCAACTTGATGTGAATTATGTAATTGAATTTTAATTGATGATGCGCCTTCAATCACATGGTTATTTGTCACGATGTAGGCGTTTTTACCATCTTTTTGATAAATCACGCCAGAACCGATACCAGAAGGTTTAGATTTAGGTGATTTACCTTGAATCAAATCGTCTAGATTTTGCGCTTTTTGGACATTAATGACACCCACTATAGAAGGGGCCTTGTCATTAATCATTTGATTAACTGATTTATACTTTTCGCTTTTACCATCTAAATTACTACCGCCAGAACCTTTATCGCTTTCATTTACATGTGAACCTGAGTTCGACGAAAATTGAGATGTTACTGATGAAAACAGTTGGACCATTCCAAATGCGAGCAGACCACCAATTAAACCTGCTGCAAGTGCAATCAGTATCGTTTTAAACCATGGAAACTTTGGTTTATCTCGATAAGGTGGTTGAGGGGTGTGGTGTTGATTCGATTGTTGTGAGGGATTAAAATTATCTTCTTCTCTCATAAAATACCTCCTTTATCACTATTATGCTATGTTACGCGCTATTTGACCAGTCAAGAGTACTCCAACTAAGGTCTTATTTTGAAATGAGGTTGTTGAAATGACAACTAAATGATAGAATTTAAAGGGTTATAGAACGAAGAGAAGTAGGTGTTTAAATGTTATATAAAGTTATCGCTAAGGCATTAGATTACATTATTGTGAAACGACTAAACAATTTAGAGGTCGTTGGTTTAGACCATAAACCGAATACTAACCGTTATGTTGTGACGTGTAATCATGAGAGTTATAATGAAATCGTTTTATTAGGCTTAGCGTTATTTCCAAATGAAATTCACTATATGGCAAAACAAGAATTATTTAAAACAAAATTAATGAATCGCTTTTTCACAGCTTTAAATGCCTTTCCAGTAAATAGAGACAATCCTGGTCCAAGCACGTTAAAGACTCCGGTGAAACTATTAAATGCGAACAAAACAGTAGGGATTTTCCCTTCAGGTCACCGTACTTCTGTTGAAGTACCTTTAAAGCGTGGAGCAGCAACGATTGCGATGCTGGGTAAAGCTCCTATTATACCTGCCGCATACGTCGGTCCAACTAAAATTTTACACATGTTCACGAAAAAGGCCTATATTAAATTTGGTGAACCTATCGATACGACGGCGATTCCTAAAGATTTAAAGCGTCAAGAAAAAGTGGATTATATTACAACACTTTTGACTGAGCGTACGCGTACATTACAAAAAGAATTAAATGACTACGTCAACGCTAAATAATGGTTATGAAGAGCAGTGTTATTATAAAAATTACCATGTTTTACGGTATTTATAATTAACTTGCTCTCTTTTTATGTTATAGTTACTTTATCTGAAAATTCTGTTTATGGAGGTTGCTGAATGGATAAAGTTATTTTATTTGATGTGGATGGTGTATTTTTAGATGAGGGAAGATGTTTTGACGTCTCAGCGTTAGCAGTGTATGAATTATTATTCGACAAAGCATATTTAAACTTAAATCATAAAATTGATTTATCTCAAATAAAAGATTCACAAATTCAAGCAATACGAAAAGAAATTTTTGAAGGGGATCTCATACTCAATCAATTAAAATCTCTTGGTGTAAACTCTAATTGGGATATGTTATTTATAGT
>NZ_PPQF01000032.1 GCF_002901865.1 Staphylococcus agnetis | reverse complement strand
GACTATATAAAAAGAACCGCAGATCTCTTCAGATCTACGGGTTTTCGCCATGCCGTGTAATTAGCATTATGCTAGCTAGTTAATACGAAGTATTATTTTAAACATAAGGTTAGACACTTATTTTTTAACTTTGCAACGGAACCAAACAGTAACAGCGATTTCATTTTTCTAAATTCGGCAGTTTACGTTTTGGTAAGTTCTGCTCTAGAGCATAAGCTGCTTTCAAAAGATTGTTATCCTCGTTTTTAAAACCGATCAGCGTTAAACTTTGTGGTTCTTCATTATCGTCTCTATTGTAAGGAATGGTAATAACAGGCGTTCCTGCTACTGATGGCAAAAGAATTTCATCAGCATTATAAGAAATTATAAAATCAAGATTATCCATTCGCTGATATTCTTTTAATCTATTTTGCGCTAATTTAATTTGTGATTCAACAAATTTATTGTCGCCATTTTTTGTTTTATTTGCCATTTCAATCAAATATTGTCCATACTTCATCCTTTTGTTTTTGTCTCTTTGATTATATTCAATAAGTTGACTCAAGGTTTTAAAAGGAAGTCTATTTTCCTCAGAAAAACGATTAACAGCAAACTTAAATTCATTGTTAATTATTTCAGCATTGTTTATATTTTCTTGATTAACTTCAACATCATAAGTACTAGCTCCTAGCTTATGAAGCAAAATTTTAATATTTTTAGCAGAATCATCATCAAGTTTTTTTGAAATACCTACTTTAGCAGATTGTAATGCATTTAATGGCAATTCATTCACTTTTATTTTTTTGTCTGAATCTATATTCATTAGATTATACATAACAATAGTATCCATTACATTTCTTGTTATAGGACCTATTGTGTCTAACGAAGGCGATAAAGGGAATACTCCCTGATTTGATACTCTTTCATGTGTGGGTTTAAATCCCACAACAGATTGAGCATAAGATGGTGAAATGATTGACCCAGTAGTTTCAGATCCTACTGATGCAACACCTATATTTGAAGTTATACTTACAGCACTACCTGAGCTCGATCCTAATGGCGAAATTTTCAATTTCCCGTAAGGATTTTGAGTTTGTCCACCTTTAGAACTGTATCCATCTGGCATTTTGAAACTCATAAAATTAGCAAGTTCAGATAAATTTGTCTTAGCTAAAATAATAGCATCACTATTCTTTAATTGTGACGTAACTTTTGCATCCCTATTCGGATAAAAGTTGCGTAATATATGAGTTCCTGCACTAGTAGGCATGTCTATAGTGTTAATATTATCTTTTAAAGTTACAGGCAATCCATATAAGGGCTTATGTTCTTCATTCGGTCTTTTGTCATATTCCTTCGCCAATTTAATTGCGTTAGGGTTAATTTCGAGAATTGAATTTAGCCCCTTTTCTTGTTGGTCTATATATTGAATTCTATCTAAATAAAAAGCAGTAATTTCTGTATAAGTTAATTGCCCCTGTTCTACAGATTTCTGTAATTCTTGTATGCTTTTTTCAAAGATCAGGTGTTTCTTGCTCCGAACGCTTTTTAAATCAATACCTTTTAATTGCTTATTAACATCATTATTTATTTTTTCTGTATTATACTGTGCGTATTTTAAAGGAGCTTGTTTAAAGAAGAAAAAATACACAGTGATTAATATACTTAAAATGATAATAACTATGAGCGTTGTAAATATAAATATTTTTTTCATACTATTCCTCTTTTTCGTATCGATATAATAGAAGTTATCAAAATAAATAAAATATAGATATAAAATTATTTAAAAAATGTATAGCAATGGTGATCTCTAATCTTCTTGTTTTTAAGTATATTAATGACAATATTATGCCGGAATAAATATACGGTAAAAACCCAATGATGTCATTTCCGTTATGCAAAAATACAAAGAATACTGTACTTACTAACATTCCAATAAATAAATGATTCCGAAAAATTATTCTTAATATGAATCCACGTGCTATTATTTCTTCAACAAATGATGGTATAATTGCGATACTTATTAACAATCCCCAAAATGGAATATCTTTATACATCGCCTGAACAATTTGAGTATTTAAGTTTTGTTGTGACACAAAATTCATATATATTAAATTAATAGAAAATAATACTAAAAAGCCACCAGTTGTATACATAAGTTCCTTTATAGAGAAAAGTTTAAAATTTAATAGTTTGATACTGGATCTCAAAGTAATACATATAGCTATAATTAATACCATTACTGATGCAACAACAAATAAAATATTCTTTATTACAAGGCTACTTAATGTAAAAGCGAATATAAATAAAATAAATAAAACTATCATTTTGGCGATACTTTTGAAATATGGTTCCTTATTAACCTTAAAATCCTCTTTAAATATGCTATTTAATGTTTGCAAAATTTAGTTAACCTCCTATATCTTTTTGTTTAAAAATTCAAATTTATTTATTAAAAGAAAACTGACACTTAATATATACATTCTACTTTATATTTTGTTTTATATCACAAAAATTAATATATTATTAATTACTATTTAAGATTATCAATCGCTAGTATGTCGAAATTTTATGTTACTGAAGTTAGAATCTAACAATACTTATAAATATTTTAGGATATGTTTTGGGAATGAATGATATTATCTTCGGTCTTTTAACTGTAATATTTTGTTTAGTTGAATTGTATAAGAGTTTAAAAAAGCCTGAAAAATTAAATATATATGGATTCTTGTTTTTTAGGATTGTGGTGTGTACTTTGAGTTTTATAATTATAGGAAATATATTTTAGACCTTGTCGAATGGTCGGCTTAATAGCTCACGCTATGCCGACATTCGTCTTCAAGTTTAGTTAAGGGTTCTTCTCATTGATCAATAAATTTTCTCGGCATAAATACGTTCTCTAATTATTACGGTTAGCATGCCAACTAACAAAAACATTACAAACAAAACCTACAAATCCACAAAATAACGCCGGTAAAAATGTTGTTTGTCCAATATAAAAAACAGCTAAAAATATCAAAATACCAACTACTATACTTATTATCCACTGATTCATTTTCATGACTTAAATCACTCCTTTTTAACAAATTTTATCACAAGTATTATCGCTTTACAGGTCTAATTTTCGTCGTTATAATCTATTTGAATACCGTAAGGGCGCACTTATACGTTCTGTCAGAACGCGTGTAAAAATCATAATCGACCTTCGTCGATTTTTTTATTTTAAATTCAAAGAAACGGCTTGAGATATTCCGAGCAGTTATAAAAATTAATTTGCGTTGAATATTGCTACTGCATTCTGGAAAAAGTGATGCAGATTTATAGCCAATAACTTTTTTGAATTCCATCGACGATACGGCGTCGAAAGAAAAATAAACAGACCGTACGAAAGAAAAAGCTATCCCAGATAAAATGGGGTAGCTTTTATTTTTTATGTCCTTATTTTGAATTTTAAAGGGTATTTTGAAGCCTTAGAAATTGTATGGTTTTATACCTAAAAGTTCATATATCCTCTTAAAACGCAAATATGAGCCAAATAAAAACACAAATCCATCGCTTTGAGTATGCTTAAAATATGTTGAAAACACTTGACTAATTGTAGGAAAGAATCGCTATGCCACGAAATTAGCATCATGTTAGCTAGTTAATACGAGGTGTTATTTTAAACATAAGGTTATATACTTATCTTTCTGACTTTGCAACAGAGCCAGATATTATTTCAAACAGGAGATTAAAAACTTATTTTTCAACTTTGTAATAGATCATCAAAATAATCTAATATAAACAATAGTTTATAAAGAAGTATACTTAGTCAATAAATCGATATAATAGTTGATAGTTTTCAAATATATTTCTTTGTTAACTCTTTCATCTACTGCTTGTGGACGTTCACCAGGTCCGAACATCAAAAAAGAGAAGTCCGCTCCTTTATCTCTTAAGAGGTTAGAGGCATCCGTTCCTCCTACAGTTGGCGCTTTGATAATATCATGATCAAAATGCTTATTTGCTAATTCGACACCTAAACAAACTAAATCATTATTACCATTTGTAAGAACTGGATCAAGGTCAAGATATATTTCTTGTTCTAAGTGAGCACCTTGTTCATTAAGAAAATCCAAATTCATATCCATCAATCATTTCACCTCTAATCATTAAGTTTTGATATATCCAATCTTTCATTTTTTAACCATTATTGAACTTATTACTATAAGTATTGTCAATAAAAAAAGAATAGTTCTCGCAATTATAACGCTGCGAGAACTATTCTTTCTTTTAACTTAATTTTACCAAATGTAATCATTCAATATCACTTTATTATATCTATTAAATCCTTCTTGGATGCTTTATGCGCTGGTATCCATCCAAATACTATACCTATTAAAGTTGAAATTCCTACCGCAAGTAAAACAGAACTAATAGTTACTGAACTACGGATATAATCAGGTGTTAGACCATCAACTATAGCGGCTATGCCTATTCCAATAAATAAGCCAATCACCCCTCCAATTAAACATAAAATAATACTTTCAATTAAAAATTGTAACTCTATATCCCGTCCTTTAGCTCCAAAAGAACGACGAATAGCTATTTCTTCAGTACGTTCGGCAACAGAAATATACATGACATTCATAACTCCTATGCCTGCTATAAAAAGTGAAATACCTGCAACAGCAGCTACAAAATAAGTAATACCATCAAACACCTTATTTATATTTTTAGTTAATGCCTCAACGTCTGTATATTGATATGTACCTTCACCAGCTGAAGAACCCCTCTTATTTAATTTATCAGCAACACTATTAGCGGTTTCTTTTTTATCCACAGAATCATCGAATTTTATTTCTAATTGTGGCGCCGCCGGTTTTAAGTATGGTAAATAGCGTTTAAGTGTTTTATTGGGTACTTCTACAAGGTTAGGTGTTAACAAGTCACTTTTAATACCATTAACTTTAAAACCTACACCATCAATGTAAATAGTTTTGTTAACTGCCTTACCTTTAAAGAGATTTTCCGCAACATCTGAACTAACAATAGCTACACGCTCCGAATTATCGTTATCATCAGTTGTAAAACCTTTTCCTTCGTCTATCTCTTTCGAAGATGATTTTCCTTTAACTGTAACATCTGTTTTTTTATCAACCGTTTTCGCAACACTGGTTAATCCGTTTTCTTGGTTCATTCTCACCGTCGCATCTTGTACTCCTTTGACTTGTTTAGCAATATCTAAATCTGATGAATTAAACGGTTTATAAACTTTTGATTGAGTGTTACTCGTTTGTTTTTCTGCAAACTCAATTCGTGCTGTGTTTTTTGAAGCACCAGCATCACTAAATTGTTGATTGGCTGTTTTTTTAAATCCGTTTCCTAATGACATAATCGTAATCACTGCTGCGATACCAATTATAATTCCTATCATTGTAAAAATATTACGTCGCTTATTTTTTAGGATTGAACGTAAAGCCATGTGAATAATGTTATTAAAGTTACTCATGAACGTTCACCTCTTCTTTTTGAATACGTCCATCTAATATGTGAATGACACGATCTGCTTGAGCAGCCACTTTTGGGTCATGGGTAACCATAATCATCGTCGTCTTTTGTTCTTTGTTTAACTTTAAAAACAAAGCCATAATATCTTGAGAAGTTTTTGAATCTAATGCGCCTGTCGGTTCATCTGCAATGATAAAATTCGGCTGATTAATTATAGCCCGCGCAATAGCGACACGCTGTTGTTGGCCTCCAGAAAGCTTATTTGGTACAAGTTGTTCTTTATCATATAGTCCTACTTCATGTAACATTGTTTTTACACGCTCTTTACGTGCTTTAGCGGATAAACCAGCATAAAGTAATGGAATGCTCACATTTTCTAAAATCGTATTGTTTTGAATCAATTTAAAATTTTGAAATACAAATCCAACCGTCCGGTTACGGATAGCAGCCAATTCATTATCTGAACGTTGTTGGTAGTTCTGACCATCGAACAAATAATCTCCTTCATACCCTCTATCGATGAACCCAAGTATATTGATGAGC
Organism: Staphylococcus agnetis; assembly: GCF_002901865.1. GTDB lineage: Bacteria > Bacillota > Bacilli > Staphylococcales > Staphylococcaceae > Staphylococcus > Staphylococcus agnetis. Next base: position 18,072 of record NZ_PPQF01000032.1, on the reverse strand, counting down.
GTACTTTTACCAGAACCAGAAGGCCCCATAATCGCCACAAACTCTCCTGAATCAATACGCAAGTGGATGTCTTTTAAAATGTGATTGGTTTCGTTGCCATTTTTAAAACTTCGGTTCACATTAATGAGTTCTATCATGAAGACACCTCAACTTTTTTCCCATCTCTCAAATCACTATCAGGATTTTTGATGAGTTTATCACCTTTCTTAAGACCTTTTTTCAAAATGAGTTCCCCATTATTTTCATCATATTTAATTTGTCGCTTATGGACCGTCCCATCTTTATCAACCACAAAAACGTGATCATCTTTCGTTAATACAGACAATGGCAGTTTAATAGTGTCGAGTGGAATTTCAGCTTCTACTGAAAAACCATTGCGCACATCAAAATCTAGGTCCCCTATCATCACAGTATATTTCGAAGAGGCATTGTCATCTGCACCATTTGGGTTGTGTTCCGTTGGATTTGAGGCCGTCATCGCTTGTCCCTCTCCAGATTCTGTTCCACTCATAGCTGTTTGTCCGCCCGCATGTTGGTCTTGATCATAACTTGTCGGAAGTTCAGAAATATTTTTAATTTTTCCTTTTCCTTTTTTACCTGTGCTCGTCACTGTGACATTCACATCGTCACCGACTGAAATTTTATTCAAGTCAAACTCCGTGACCGTCGTCTTAATTTGAGGTTCATCAGCAATTAGTTTTAAAATCGGCTCACCGTTACCTACATTAGTTTTTTTAATATCCGATGCAATACCATTGAAAGTCGCATATACACTATCATTCACTTGACTATCATATTGATTTAGTTGCTTCCACGCTTGATTAATCGCTCTTTGATCTCCTTTAGCTTCTGCTTGACGCACTTGTTGATATAACTCATTGCGTTTATTCGGATTAATATCATAGTTAATAAGAGGGGTTCCTTGCGTGACACGTTGCCCTTCACTCACTTGTACACTAATAAAATCGCCCAATTGAGCATTATTTTGATAGGTTTTAATAGATTCTGGCGAAACTTTCCCCATTACTTTAATCGGACTTTCAGTTTTCACTTGATATATATCATAAGCTACCTTGTCATGTTTGTTCATGCCCGTCACTGCTTTTGCGATAAATCCTGCAATAATTAATACGGCAATCCCTAGTATAGACAAGATAATAATTGATTTTTTCTTCAAAACTTTTACTCCCTTACTTTCAAATTTAAAATTTCTTAATTAAATATTATCATAGTCTAAGTATACCTATAGTTATTTTTAATCTATTTAAGTGAAGTTTAAGGTCTATAAATTTTTAAATTTATTTACAATTGTCTGATGTCCATGTAACATATAAAAGTTAAAATATATAAGAATGGGGTTTAGAAGAATGAAAATTTTTGATTACGAAGATGTTCAACTCATACCGAATAAAAGCATTGTGAAAAGTCGTTCCGAAATTGATGCATCTATTCAATTTGGCCCAAAACGTTTTAAATTACCAGTTGTTCCAGCCAATATGCAAACGGTAATGAATGAAACGTTAGCAGAGTGGTTCGCTGAAAATGATTACTTCTATATAATGCACCGTTTTGATGAAGCTGCACGTCTGCCTTTCGTTAAAAAAATGAAAGATAAAGGATTGTTTTCCTCCATTTCTGTAGGTGTAAAAGAAGGAGAATTCAAATTTATTGAATCACTTAAAGAAGCAGACCTTTCACCAGAATACATCACAATTGATATCGCGCATGGTCATTCAGATCAGGTTATTGAAATGATTCAGCATATTAAAAAATTATTACCTGCAGTATTTGTAATCGCAGGTAATGTTGGTACGCCAGAAGGTGTGCGTGAACTTGAAAATGCTGGTGCAGATGCAACCAAAGTGGGTATAGGCCCAGGGCGTGTATGTATTACGAAAATTAAAACAGGTTTTGGTACAGGCGGATGGCAACTTGCTGCAGTGAATCATTGTAGTAAAGCAGCACGCAAACCTATTATTGCCGATGGTGGTATTCGTACGCACGGTGATATCGCTAAATCTGTTCGTTTTGGTGCTTCGATGGTGATGATTGGCTCTTTATTTGCAGCTCATGATGAGTCTCCAGGTGAAACAGTAGAAGTTGATGGTAAAAAGTATAAAGAATATTTTGGAAGTGCATCAGAATATCAAAAAGGTGAACGTAAAAATGTGGAAGGCAAAAAGATGTTTGTAGAACATAAAGGTTCACTCAAAGATACCCTTACTGAGATGCAAGAGGACTTACAAAGTTCCATTTCATATGCTGGAGGCAAAGATCTTGGTGCACTTCGTAAAGTTGATTATGTTATTGTCAAAAATTCCATTTTCAATGGAGATAGAGATTAAAGTTAATCAATATTTAACATTTAACTAACATAGATTTTTAAAGTGAGAAAAATTAAACAGAAGGAGGTTAGTACTTATTATGTTGAAGAGATTAAAACAAGTAGCGTTTAGAACTTTAAGTGGTCTTAAAAAAAGATAAAACTATTTTCCTCCAAAAAAACAAAAAGTTCTCCAAGCACCTCGAAGGTATATTAGTTCAATAACTATATTTTTATTATTGATAGGTTTCTATATTATTAATACTGAAAATATACACATTCCAAGTATACTCGTCGGAACAGTTTTCTTTTCTTTAGCTCTTTATTTGATTAGAAGGAATCAATTGAAATTGTTTTCTTTAAAAAAATCAGGGTCAGTAATATCATATTTGCTATGATATTATGTTTTATATCCCTTAGTATTGACAACATTTTATACATGTTGAATGACTATCAAACAACCAATAATGATTCAGTTTTGCAACAATCTTTTTCAAAAAATCAAATTTTATGGATGACAATAACAGGACTTATTATTGGGCCCTTCATTGAAGAGTTATCTTACAGAGCTATAGGTTTAAAATATGTCTTTAGAAACTATGAAATTATAGGAATGATGATATTATCGTGTGTATTTGCATTTACACATTATCCAAATAGCACAATAGATTTTCTTATATATTTCCAATCATCTATTATCTATAGCATTATATACTTAAAGTCTAGAAGATTTGAATTAGTCTTAATCTTGCATATATTAAACAATTCATTTACCTTTATACCTATGTTAATAGAATCTTTTTAGTCTAAAAACAAATTATCAAAGGGGCACTTTAGCTTTTTATGGAGACATAGGTTGATGGCTACTCTATATTTAGTAAATAAGTATAAATGACTCCCCCTGCATTTTTTATCCGAGGCTTCAATGTGTTAGCAAATCAATGGTCCTCGTAACTCCACGTCAGAATGTCTTCTTTTTCATACCACCTTGATGAAGTATAAGTATATGGTTCTTAACTTGTGACGAGCATCTATCACTTCAAACTAATGTTTCAAGTTGAGAATCATTTGTTTTCATACTAGCGACAAAGGGATGCAACGTTATGAAAACACCCTTTTCATTTTCTATTGAATACTATTTAGGTAGATACATGCATACTTCTTCATTTTTAAATTATAAATGAAGAGTCGAAGAAAAAATAGAGTCAATATACATAAGATTTAAGAGTGTGTATTATAGATTTTTCATGAAAATTAACATATTGAAGGCTTAAATTATTGTTTAACTTTTATAGATGACATATGAATGATCATTAATAGCTACATTTCTAAATATAATGTTGGGTATGCATATTTTTTGTTTGAGATAAAAATTTTTGAATTCCCTTAGATTATTTTTTTAAATGGAAAGTAAAACTTAAAGATGCTATTATTTAAATCTTGCGTTTAGTGAATCATATTTTTACATGTGCAAGAATTAACTTCCACAACGTAATAAACAACTCGTATTGTAAAAAATATAATATTCAAATACATATAAGTTATCTTTAAATCTATAAACTTTATGCTAAATAATAGTTTTGTATATACCGTTTAAAGATACTCTAATTATAATTTCTTCTTTTGTTGATTAAGTGTTCTTTAAAAGCTTGGGCTTCTGCAGCTAAATTTTGATCATTTTCCTCTTTTAATTTATATTCTTCGGGATGAGTTATCCATCTAGGTGTTTTTTCCTTACTTTTGAGTGAATGTTTGATAGGTTTAATATTAAAACTTTTTGCTTGAGATAAGTTGTAAATATTATTATTAAACCAAATTTCTAAAATTTTAGTTAAATACTGCTTAGGGTTTTCACCTTTTTCAGATGCATAATTCACAGCATATTCTAAAAGCTCGTCACTCATGTTTTCACTCAGTTTATGTATTTTTTCAATAAATGCTTTTGTTGGATTTGAATAGAACTCATTTTTCAAAAGTGATTTTAAATAATTTTTCCTACAACTACTACCACTTTTTAAAGATTTTTTAGTAGTAGTATCATTAATATCAGTATCATTAATATCAGTATCATTAATATCAGTATCATTAGAGTGTCGTTTTGACACTTCTGGAAGTGTCGTTTTGACACTTCTGGAAGTGTCGTTTTGACATTTCTGGAAGTGTCGTTTTGACATTTCCGTGTTTTGACTACTTTCATTCGTATTATTGAGATCACCATCTATATTATTAATTATATAGATGTCCTCTTTAGTGACTATTGGTTTTTTCAGGTACAACATATTAGGCTTATTTAAGCCTAATCTTTTTTGTTCTAGCAATCCTGCATCTTCTAATTCGTTTTTTATCTTAATTACTTTTTTATTTCCACAGTTTAAAATTATTTCTAAGTGTTTTACTGTGTATATAAAATATATATTTCCTAATTCATCGACCCAATTGTTTTTAATTGATAGATCTACCCGATCACGTAAAATTCCATAAGCAATTTTTGTATCATTAGATAATTTTTTATATTTTTCATTAGTAAAAAAAATTTTTGGTATTTGATAAAAACGTTCTTTATAATTTTCTTGAACAGTGAAATAATTGTTTGACATAATATAAACCTCTTTCCTTAGTAGGTTAGAGATAATAAAAACGCTTTTATATTCTAAATAATGACTGACTCTTGAAATTTTACTGCTTATACTTTATACTATTAATTACTCAAAAATATAAACAACGCATCATTTAGAGCATATATGTTAGCGTTTATTACCCTAAGCGTTTAATCGTTGGCCCGATTAAACGCTTTTTAGTGTTACTAAAAGTTAACTTAATAGTAACAAAGTAATCAATAAGACACAATAAAAATTGTAACTTTCCTTAAGTAACATGTTACATGTAACAAATGTACGTGGACTGTTAAAGATAGAAAACAAAAAAGGTTGAAAAAGAGAAATTTGAATAGTAACATGTTACATGTAACAAATGTACGTGGACTGTTAAAGATAGAAAATAGGAGGTATGACTATGAATATAATTACAGTTGGTAATTTTAAGGGCGGTGTCGGTAAAACCACAGTAGCCACTTTACTTTCTTATATTGCATCTGAAAATTACGAAAAAAAAGTTCTTTTAATAGATTTTGACCCACAAGGTAATGCCACTCAAATTATAAAAAGAACTTACCCAGGTTTTGAGGAAGAGAAAATGTCTTTTATAGATATGCTAAAATATGGTGATATAGAAAAAAGTATTGTGAGACTAACATCTAATTTATCACTGTTACCTGCTGATTCTTCTTTAGCTAATCTATCTGATATCATTTCTAAAACTGATATTTTAAAAAAAAGGTATATTTTAAAAAATGTTATTGAGAAAATCAAAGAAATCGATAGATTCGATTATATATTTATCGATGTGCCTCCTACTATTAATTCGGATTTTACTAATAATGCTGTTTATGCCAGTGACTATATTTTAATGGTATTTCAGACACAACAATCAGCTTATGAAAGTAGTCTCTCATTTGTAAATTTTTTAAGAGATAGAAAAAAGGAGTCAGATTTAAAATTTGAGTTAGTTGGAGCTGTACCAGTGTTAATTAAAAAAAGTGGACGAGTAGATAAACAGATATTAGACATATCTAAAACAGCATTTTCTGAAGCACTTTTTGAAAACCAAATATATCAAAGGGAACGAATAAAGAAATTTGCAGTAGATGGAATTAAAAACAAGGATATGCATGATAAAAAAGTAATATATATGTTTAATAAGGTCTATGAGGAATTAGTCAATAGAATTAAACTAATTGAGAGTGAGTGAACTATATGGCAGGATTTTTAGATAATATAGATACATCTGAAGTAAAATATACTGAGAATTATAAACCAGTACCTAAAAGTACTACTATGAGAGTCGATACTGATATAAAAAAAAGACTAAATCAAATGGCTCTAGATCGAGATACTTCTATAAAATCAATAGTTGACGAGGTGCTAGAAGATTTTTTAGTTAAATATAACTACTAATTTATGTCTGTTTTAGTTAAAAATCCTAGTAATGAAAGGGATAATTCATTGCTAGGATTTTATTTATTATGTATTTCTTTGAGAATGATTATTTGGAACTGTAAATATTATTGCTATTAATGCGATAATTCCCATACCTACGTTTATCCATAATACAATCATACCCCCTTGGAATACGTCAGATAACATAACAGTCATGCCATAAATAGCACCGCTAAAGGCAATACCGAATGCACCACCTAATGATGAAGCCATTTTATAAATACCTGAAGCAACGCCAACTTTATCTGAAGGTGCATTTGAGATCGCTGTATCAGTTGAAGGTGTTGCATATATGCCTAATCCTAGACCAAAACATAAATAACCAATAATACAGGAAATTATATAGGTTGTTTCATGCAAAAAGGTTAATGAAATTAAACTTATGCCAATAACAACGGTTGAGGTGCCGAGTAACATTGGGATTTTAGCACCTAATTTTTGTAACAATTTTTCACCGATACGAATCATCAATAGAACCATTACTAGGTAAGTAATGGATAAATATCCTGCTTGAAGTGCTGTATACCCCAATCCTTGTTGAACAAAGGTGTTTGCGACAATAAGAGTACCTGCAACGCCGTTAAGCAAAAAGTTAGAAATTGTTGCACCTGTGTAAGGTTTATTCATAAATAACTTGAAATCAATTAATGGGTTCAGGGCTTTTTTTCGGTTTTAATAAGCAATATAAATGATGTGATTACAATTGTAATTAATCCATAAAAATAAAAGGATTTGAATCCCATTGTCGAACCTTTTGTAATGACGATATTCAAGCTTAATAACATTATTACTAAAATGATTAATCCTTTTATATCAAATCTAGAAATTACATTTGATCTTGATTTGGATTCGGGTGTACCTTTGATTAAAAGGTACGATGAAATCGCAACAATGATAGAAAAGATGAAAATCCATCGCCAACTTAATGTTGTGGCTATAGCACCACCGAATAGTGAGCAAATACCGCTACCACCCCATGAACCTATAGACCAATAACTTAAAGCACGTTGACGTTCTGCACCTTCAAAATAGGCTTTCATTAAAGCAAGTGTTGAAGGCATGATACAAGCAGCTGAAAAGCCTTGAACAATTCTACCTATAATTAGTAGTAATGGCAAATTTGAAATGATAATTAAAATAGATCCAATGATACTTAGTAATAAACCAATATTTGTCATTTTTACGCGACCTATTTTATCAGCTAATCCACCAGCTCCAACGACAAACATTCCAGAGAAGAGTGCGGTTAGTGATATTGCGATACTAATTGTACCAACATCTGTGTCAAAACTTTTTTGTAAAGGTGAAACAACGTTAACTAATGATTGTGCAAACAACCAAAACGTAATTACACTAAGTACAACTCCTAAAATTAATTTGTTATTTCTTTGATATGGTTTTGTGTTATTCATACAGGTAATCTCATTTAGGATAATATAATAGGAAGATATTGGGGGGATCATTTTTTGATGCTAAAACTATGTAAATAAATTTCGACGTACTTATACATAGTAAGTAAAAACAGCAATAAGGTGTAAGGTACATAATACACTGTTAAACCTAATTCAGATTTTTAATGTTGTAGCGATATATTTTGTGAATTCTCGTTCATTGTATAGTGCGGTATAATCGTCTTGATTTTTGAATTTACAAGTGATAACCTACAATGCCTCTAAACCATGCATACCTCCTTCAACTGCAATATGATTTTTTATAACATTGGAATGACCTTTGTCGTCTAATGATCTAATTATAACTACATCTGTTTTAATAGGATTAAGACGTCTAGACGATAATTTATTATTAACAATATGAGAAGAGGTCGTGTACCATCTACTAAGTATTTTCAACTTGAAGAAAGTGTAATATGTTTAGACATAACTAGGATGATATCATAATTTATTGAATGGTATTGTACTCATTACATGTACGTCTAAAGTACCATTTTATTTATACAATAGTTTATTCAGCTATTTGATAAAAACAATGATTTTACCATAGAAATGATCTTTCAATTTAGTTAATATTTCCGAAGTTATTAACATATAAGCGGTATGTGAGTTATGATTGCGCGTAAGCCTACTACCATTAATCTTAGATGTAAAAGACGTTCTTGTATTTGTTTCGGTTGCAAGGGCATAAAATTCCACGCGCATGACTAATATTTTACCGCTATAGTCAGACTAGTAATATTGATATCGAGCTTTGTAATGCTATTTCTATTATTACCTTTTTGTTTAAAAAAGAGAATATATTGAGTCACGACATATAGTATAAGTCAAGTTAGGAAAATAAAAATAGACTGTCATTATATTCCAGGGTATAACGACAGTCTATTTTTAGGTAATATCTTCTAGTGAAGAAATTGTCTTTTCTAATTGAAACTTAAAACTTATATACAAGCGATATTAATAACATACAAGATCTTTATTATTAAATCTAGTCAAAGATCTAATACTTTAGATTTATCTCACCTGTAAAGTAATATTTATGCCTTTGTTTTTGCATATAATTTCATGGATTTAATTTTTAATAGAATTTCCAGGATTAAGGTTTAATTAAGATATTTTAATCTTCTATCTCTTTTTTTAAAAATTTTTAGTTATATAATAAAAATACATCATGATGTAAGGTTAAAAAACTTAAATTCAACTTAGAATGGAGATTGATTATTATGTCTTTCGGTTTATTAACAAAATTCGCTATGACAGGAGTTATTTTAATTAGCTCTACAAGTACATCAGCTTTAGGTAATGTTTTGGGTATAGCTCATGAAGCTAAGGCTAATGTGCAAGCAGTGCAACTACAAAATGAAGCAGCAGCAGTTAAAAAGTTATTTGATAGATATAGCAAATCACAAATAGGAAATAGACAAGGGAACTTAAAATATTGGGCATATTCTGAGGCGCCTTTGAAATCAAATGAAGTACGTTTACACTTTAAAGGTACTTATCATTATAAAGGTAAAACATTTACACCTAGGCGTAATATCACGTTAAATAAAGGACTTATTACGCTTAAAGAACTAGATCATATTGTAAGGTTTGCGCATATTTCTTATGGTTTGTACATAGGTGATAAGCTTCCAAAAGGAGATATTGTCATAAACACCAAATCTGGTGATAGATATACTCTTGAAACACATAAAGAATTACAAAGTCATAGAGAAAACGTGAAAATTAATACTGAAGATCTTGGTGATATCACTTTTGATATTATAGAACAATAATTTTAAAATATTGAATTTATTTCGTTGTAAAGTTACAGGAAACATAGTTGGTTATTAATATGATACTTTGGGGCTTCCTTAGTTGATGAATATAGGATTAAGATGGTAGCATAATAAGTAGCCGTAAATTTTGAAATTTACGGCTGTTTTTATTTTAAACGAAAAATTAGACAGTTATCTTATAACTGTGAAAACAAGAGTTTATTGTAATTTACGGTCTAGGTCCATATTGAACTGAGCCATTGCTATATTCAGTAATATTATTATTTTTACTAATTATATTGCTGTTAAACTGAGGTCTAGGCCCGTATTGAACTGAGCCATTGCTATATTCAGTAATATTATTATTTTTACTAATTATATTGCTGTTAAACTGAGGTCTAGGCCCGTATTGAACTGAGCCATTACTATATGCAGCAGTGTTATATTCTTTGTTAACTATGTCACCGTTAAACTGTTTTTTGTCCTCATATTCAACTGTATAATTAATGTTTTTTTCGCTATTACTTAAACCACTAACTTGTTGAAGTTCTTGATTAGCCTTTCTTTTAAGCCGTTGCTTATCCTTTTTTTTAGGCTCTTCATCATAATCAAGATTTGCAACTAACTTCTTATTTTTAGAATTAATTTTTTCTATAGCATTTTTTCTCATTGCTTCATATTCATCATCATACTTTTTCTTAAATCCTTCTACTTTAATAGAATTAACTTCTTTTTCTTTAATTTGAGAAGGTTTTTTTGTCGAATAATTTTTAGATTTTTCAACTTCATTTAATAATTTATTTATGTTTTTTCGATTATTATTTTCATCTGCTGTTAAAGGTTCTATATTCTCTGGACGCACTTTATTGATATCTGTGAAAAATTCATTGATTATATGATCTAAATCTTCTACCATTGCATTTAGAATTCTTATATTTTTAGGTTCTCTTAGCTTTCTATCCTCTTTTTCAAAACCAACTATAAGATCTAATTTATTATAAAGTGTGTTTACTTCAAAGTTATATTTATCATAAAAAGCTTGACCAATGAGTAATATTTTATTTTCTAATGTATTTATTCTTTTATTTGCCTCGTACTGTTGAAAACTATTAAACTCTTTTAGGTCTAGATGCTTTTCTGCAACTTGTTTTAATTTATTTTCAAAATTAACTTTGTTTTCTTTTAAATTGTTATATACTGAAATATATCTTTCATAAGTTAATCCGAATACACCTTTAGGTATTTTTTTGTTTTTTTCTTTAGTGAATTTATTTCTTTTTGTTCTAAATTAAATTTATTTACTGCTTCAATTTCTGCTAATACTTTATTAGTATATTCTTTATATAAATTTTCATACTCTTTTTCATCATAACCGATATTTTTTTTGGCTTGTAAGCCATGTAACAATTCTCCTAAACTATCTCTGTATGATTTAGCATACCTTTCATCAGATATTTTGCCTTTTAAATTTAGAGAAGATGATTGATATTGATTTTTTTCTCCTGTTACGATTGCATTTGCCTCTTTATACGTTAAAAGTTGAGTAGCGCATAATACGGTTAATGATAGACAAATTAGTTTTTTATTCATCCATAAAACTCTCCTATTCTTATAAATTCCCGCCACGATTTAAAAGTATAATGAGGAATACACAATAAAGAAATTAAAGAATTGTTAAAATTACATTAAAGGGAATTTAATTATGTACTTAGTCTGAATGACAACAGTTTCTAATTTTATGTCTATTATTTAAACGTCTATGTTTCAATAATGTCAAAATTAATAATGAAGATACCGGAGATGTCACTTTTAAAATTAGAGAATAATGATTTTGTTGTATTAAATTGTTCAGAAGACTATGTCTAGAATGATGTCAATAAGGACAGATGAAAACACATGTTGTGGGTTGTCACTTAGATTCAGGCGTTGTGTTTTGGAAAGTCATCACTAATAATAGCGATAAATCTCCTGTAGACTTTTGATTCAATTAACCAATGGTAGAGACAGAGACAATGCCAATATCGTTATCTGCGCCAAAATCAACAGTGATGGTAAATGTCACTTATAATAGGTAACAAGTATGCTTTAGGAAACGCAAACATACTTCTACTTATATAAAGCATTACCGGATACAGTCTATAAAGACATGTGCAAATAAACGGTATATCATTTAAGTGTGATGCATTTGGGGGATTTTTTGCTGCTTCCACAGTCCACATCTACTACAATCGTAATTTCTCAAAAGATTAAAAATACACCTAAATTTCATGTCATTAACACATCATTTTGCAAACATGACCATAGTAGACACCCGATAAAAACGTTGATATGGAGCTCTTTTGTCCTTTAATAGTAATTACGCACTAAAGAGGCCATATTTATAATATAATTAATAAACGTTAAATTTAACTTAAGAAATATTTAATTTTAACCTTTAACATACAAGTCTATAATAAATTTGATTGTTAGTATTACGTAATCACCGATAATCAATTACTTTAGGAAAATAGATAAAAGGAGCAATGACAATGAAATTATCTACAGTTGCTAAAACAAGTTTAGCATTAGGGGTTTTAACAGCAGGAATTGTAACAACAAAAGCTCAGTCAGTAGATGCAGCAGAGGAACAAGTAGCTCAAAATAAAATTAGTACTGAAGAATTAAAATCGTATTATAGTAAAATACCTTTTGAGTTAAGGAATGTCAAAGGTGATAGAGAAGGCAATATTATAAAAATTATTGATAGAGGACAAGTAACCAATGTTAAATTAGTTGGTAAAGATAAAGACAATTTGAAACTAAATAACATTTCTAATATAGATGTTTTTGTAGTTAAAGAAAATAACTCTAAATTCTCTGAAACTGAGACGATTGGAGGGATTTCAGAGTCTTCAAAAACAAATTATAAAGACTGGTCTGTTAATCCAACAATTTCACTTAAAAGTACTAACGGAAGTGCTATTTTCCAAAGACCAGTTGGGAATTTACCTATATTGAAAGACAAGGTTACATTAAAAGAATTAGACTTTAGATTGAGAAATGAGTTAATTAAAAACCATGATTTATACACTAATGGTAATAATGGTGGGGTTATTACAGTTCATATGAAGGACAAAAATATTGAAGATAACTATTATTCATTCGTTTTAGACAACAAGTTACAAGAACATCGTATGGGGAATGTAATTGATGCAACTCAAATCGATCGTATCGATGTTGAATATAAAGAATAAAATTTAGGAGTTTGTGAATGAGAGAGAAATTCAAATTACGTAAAAACAAAGTCGTTTTGGTTTCTGCTGCCATCGCTTCGATGTATATTACTATGCAAGGACAGGCGGAAGCGTCTGAAAATGTTGCTGAAGACTCCCAATCAACAAGTATTCAAAAGGTTGAGAAAGAACAAGCTGAATCTAGAAGTCAACTTATGAATGAAACACGAACAAACGCAGTTGTTCAACATACTAAAGCGATAGGGAGAAAGAAAACAGATGCAAAAGAGAACTACGTTAAATTAGATAAAGTGACGGCTGGTGATACAACAATCACAGGAAAAACTTTACCCAATCAAACCGTTTCATTAACAATTGATGACAAAAGTTTAGGTTCAGTTGAAGACGAAGACAGTGGATTTATTAAATCAGATGAGTCAGGGTCATTTAAATTTAATTTGAATGATAGAAAAATTGTATTTAATCAAAAAATTGATGTGAGTTCATCAAATTTTGATATTGAATCTGAAGAAGATTCAGAAGAATCTATGCTAGAAGAAGGTGCAGAGGCTATGGAAACGACAACAACATGTCGTTATGATAAAGCCTATGCGATTCCTACGAAACAATTAGAAAAACAAAATGGTCATCACCAAGTACTCGTAGAACCGATCCTTAAGGATTCTGGTATTATTAAAGGCCACACATCTGTGAAAGGTCGTGTGGCTCTTGCTATTAATAATAAGTTTATTAATTTAGGTTATGATGATTTTGATAAAAACACATCATTATCTCGGGCAAAAGCACGTAACGAAGGTGTTTGGAAATTCATTGATGATAAAGGATATTTTGAATTTGATTTCAAACGTAAACCTTTTGAAAATTATCAAATTAACAAAGGTGACTTAATCTCGATTACATTCAAACCAGATGATGAGGAAGAAGCGCTCATTCCTTTAATTTTCAATCTTAAATCAAGTGACTTTGCAAATGTATCTACTGCTACAACATCGTATTCTCCTAATGATGTGTCAAAAGTGGTTATCTTAGACAATGGTACAGCTGATTTAGAAGTTGAAGATATTTATGGTTTTGTTTATGAAAATGATCGTGGTATAGATAAACCTGTCGACAGAAGTCAGGGTACAAGAGAAATCAAAGGTAAAACAAAATTTGCAAATTCAGTGATTAATATTACTTCAAGTCTAGGAGAAGGTAACGAATTTCCTGATTTACAGGTGAATGAAAAAGGTGAATTTTCATTTAATGCTTTTGAAGTCGGATTTCGTTTAAATAATGGTGAGGAGTTAAATTTTGTAGTGGTAGATCCAGTAAGTGGAGAACTTTTAAGCAACAATTTTATTGTTAAAAAAATAAATGTATATGAAACCCCTGAACAAAAAGCAGACAGGGAGTTTGAAGAAAAGCTTGAACAAACTCCAGCATATTACACACTAGTAGGAGATAATATCACGGGGTATAACCTTAATGGTGACGTAATTACTTGGTTCAATGCATTAGAAAAGGGGAAATCTAATAAATTTTAAGGATAAGTTTATATGGTTGCAAGATCGGAAAATAGGTTCTAGACTTTAAAGGAAAGCACCACAAAAATTTTTGTGGTGCGTCATTATATAAATGTAAACCATGTTCTATACGTATGGTTTAGGAGCTTCTGTTGAAAAGTTAGGTTTATATTATATTTGCAATATCTGTAACTTTGGTTTTGATAAATGTTTTATCAATATGTCATTTAGATTTTTATTTTAATTCTTCCTAATGTGATATAGCATAGGAGGCTTATTCTTGAAATCATCAATCTAATAGATGTTAATTGATGAACTATGAATATCATTCCTCTTAATATTTCAAATATATCATGATAGATACCTAAACATAGTTCTTAAAAATAGCTACAGTAATAACATTCTAATTAAAGTGTTTATATCTTGAATAGTACGTGAAGAATACTATTTTTGTTGAAAATATAATATAGATACAACTTGACAACAGAATCTATAAAGATAATGTTATTAACATATATAGGATTATCCCAAGTACATATGCTTTAAAAGGTAGAGATGGTATAATAATGAAGTCGCCTATCTCTCAGGCCTCAATAAAGGCGTAGAGAGGAGGTGCATATTAGATGGTCGAAGTTCTTGTTCACATCACGACCACAGTCATCAGTGGTTGCATTATTACGTTATTTACGCAATGGCTACGTACACGTAATAATAAGAAAAAATAGGCGATATTAGCCATCACCTAAAAATCCCCTCACTACTCGCAATAGTGAGGGGATTGGTGCATATAATGCACGAAGTTCTTGTTAACTAAATTATAACACTATACTACGAAGAAATGCAAAAGACTAGTGTAAATATCCTAGAACGCTCTCTTAATTTATAGTTAGTTAAAATTTATTTTTCAATCGTAATGCGTATAATGCTAAAAACAAACTAAGTATTCCCGAAATAGAAAAAATATTAAAAAAATATATTATTAATGCTAAGAAGAATTCCCGCGAGTAAAAATCCTACTGTACTTTGAACAGTGCTATTTAAAAAAACGAAAAATCTCTTTAATTTTATCAGGAATGTTTTTCTGGAAATATACTATTGAAGGTATGTTTGTATATTGAACTCCAATTCCTAGCAATAACCTAAATATCATAAATACAACTAATATCATGAGATTATTAAATGTGAAAACAAAGGTAAATGTAATTAACAATATAGAAAGAAACATAATCAATAGACCATGTACATTTTTCTCCCAAACACTACTTTTTAATTTAATCATAGGACAAATTATAGCAATTAGGACCATGCCCAAAGGAGTAGCTATTTGCATAATACCTAAGTTAGACGCGATCATCTGCAAATACTGAGTAAAACTTGAAGGTATACCAACATTTAAGAAGGATAACTGAAAATTTATGAAACCACCTAATAATACTAGAAAAAGAATATCTTTATGAGACCATAAATAATTAGTAGAGGATTGAAATCCTTTATGTAAACATATATCACTTATACTAGAGCGATCATCTGAATTGTTTTTTGGATAATTTATAAAAAGAGCAGTAAGCAATGCAAGTATTTCAGTACATAAAAATATTATCAAAAAACTTTTTAATGGGATTAGAGAGTAGATTGTACCTGCTATCATAGGAGATACTATAGCAATAATTTTTTTCTATCGCACTTCTATTAGATACTGTATTTTCAATTAAACTTTCTCCTACTAAAGGTATAAGATTTGTATCAAACACAAGTGTTACAGTTAAATCCGCAGTGGTCAATATAGTTAAAATTAAATAAGTAGAAAATAAGTTATCAAAGTATTAATACGGCAAATAATACGATCAAAGGCATTGAATGTATTTATGGACTATATAAAAAGAACCGCAGATCTCTTCAGATCTACGGGTTTTCGCCATGCCGTGTAATTAGCATCATGCTAGCTAGTTAATACGAAGTATTATTTTAAACATAAGGTTAGATACTTATCTTTCTAACTTTGCAACAGAACCGTAAATGTTCAGGTGTGAAAACGATAATTAGTTATGCCTTTTTGACTTTGCAACAGAAACTGTTTGTTGTACTCTTTCTACATCGGATAAGTAATTAAACAATTCCTCATAAAGATGTTTTACCATTGATGGTGTAACATTTTTATCTCTTTTCCCCCAACCAATCAAATCTAAATGATCCCAATTTTTCAATGTAGGCATGACATTCCAAACACCTAGATTTGGATTTTGATGAAACGTTGTTTCTCTAAAAGGCTTGTTATATGGAAAAAGTCCACTCGCTAAAGAAATAGGTCCATCACTTTTTTGCCAACTTTCTGGAGCTTTACTGCCATTGAAATCAGCTAATGGTTTCAGTGGTGTAAACATATATTTATTTGAACTTTGATTACCAAATATGTTTCTGTGACTATCTAAGCCTGTTATCGAAATGTAAGCCATATTTTTGTTCATTGTGAATTTATCATTAAGTTCCTTTGCTCCTTTCAAGTTGCTATCATACCAAGGAAAGTCATCTGTTTTCCAGATTTGTTTCTTTTTAATTCTATTTAAATATTCTAAAAGTGATTCGTTCTTTCTCTGCTTAAGCCCCCAGTGTTCAAAACCAAAGTCTACATTAGTAAATTTATTACTTGCTAATGCTATCGCATTAATTGCTTTTTCTTGTAAAAAAGGAGTTTTCGAAATTTTCTCAGATATTAGAGATCCATTATGTGGCCCAGCAACAGTTGTCAAAGATGAAACCATATCATTATTTCCCCCTTTTAAAATTGGAGAAATATTTCCACCATGCTGCTCGTGATATTTTATTTCTTCTCTATCTCCATTTTTTAAAAGTTCTTCTAATAATTGTATAGTAGGCCCACCATAGCTATGTCCAACTAAATGAATTTTTTTACCAGGCTTCCAATTTTTATAAATTCCTGGGTAGGTGTTACCATATCTTTCAAATCCATACTTTTTAGACCTATAAGCACCGTAGTCCACTTTTCCACCTTTAATGTAATAATATAATTCTATTGCTCTATCTTTTGCACTAGAATAAGGACTTACTCTTGCTTCCTTAACAGAATATCCTTCTTGTGATAATACTTTATCTAAATCAATTTTGACTCCTCCCCAATAAGAAGGAAGAATCAACGGTTTGCTTTCATCTGAAAAACCAGAAAATCCATGCACTAATATTATTGGGTATTTATTTTTTTTTACTATCCCTTCATTTCCTTTAGGAATAGTTGGATTTGAATCCCTATTTGTTTCGTATTTTTGTGCTATTTTGTTTAAGTCTTTATTATTTAATACTTTTTCTATTTCATTAGATTCCTCCAATTGGTCCGACGCAGTTAGTTCCTTATTTACTTTTGGGGACGTGTTTTCATTTAGTGTAGATATTGTGTTTTCTCTTGCATAAATTCCTTTAACATCATAAATAGGAGATAATATTAATGATATGATTACCAAACAAAATAAAGATAATAATATTTTTTTATCCATATGCAAAACCCCTTATTTTAAATTTAATTTTCCACTTTAATATTAGCTTTTTCCGAAAAAATTTTGTTCAATATTGCACAAGTGTCGAAATATTACTCCTATCTGCCTTCATTTTTAAAAGTATATTTTCAAAAATATAATAAATTTATGTATTCAAATACTTAAAAATGCATTTAACTACAAATACTTTTTAAGTAATACATTCCTTTTATTTAGTATATTCTTAGACATACTAAAAC
>NZ_PPQF01000031.1 GCF_002901865.1 Staphylococcus agnetis | reverse complement strand
GTAAGAAGAGCGCTTCTAGAAAATCGAGAATTTATCGGTACTAGCAATGCATTCAACCGCATAAACGTAGCGTTTGATGAACTTTCAGGTTACATGTACGAAAGGTTTCATCAGCTAGGAGGCTTGCCAGAGAATTATCATGGACATGATAACAGATAGCAGACCATCATAAGAGGTGTCATACATTGATATGGCGCCTTTTTTGTTGCGTT